>CAMPAL010000107.1 GCA_946631855.1 uncultured Treponema sp.
TACTCAGGGAGATAATATGGGAAAGAAAAATCTTGATTGGGGAAATCTTACATTTGGTTACATGCCAACCTCAAAAAGTTATGTTGCTAACTGGAAAAATGGAAAATGGGATGAAGGAAAACTTACAAAAGATCACACTGTAAAAATCAATGAATGTGCAGGTGTTCTTCAGTATGCCCAGACATGTTTTGAAGGTTTAAAAGCTTATACAACAGAACATGGTGATATTGTTACATTCCGTCCAGATTTGAACGCAGAACGTATGGAAAATTCCTGCAGACGTCTTGAAATGCCTGTATTCCCAAAAGAACGTTTTATTGAAGCAGTTCTTCAGACAATTGAAGCTAACAAAGACTGGGTTCCACCATACGGAAGCGGTGCAACTCTTTATATCCGCCCATATATGTTTGGATCAAGTTCTGTAATTGGTGTAAAACCAGCGGAAGAATATCAGTTCAGAATTCTTGTAACTCCAGTTGGACCATACTTCAAAGGTGGAGTTAAACCAATCAAAGTTCGTCTTTCTGACCTTGACCGTGCAGCTCCTCATGGAACTGGTGATATTAAAGCAGGTTTGAACTACGCTATGTCACTTCACAACATTGTAGATGCCCACAACTGTGGTTATGCAGAAAACATGTATCTTGATCCTGCAACTCACACATATCTCGAAGAAACTGGTGGAGCAAACATTCTTTTCATTTCTAAAGATGGAAAACTTGTTACTCCAAAATCAGATTCAATTCTCCCATCAATCACACGTCGTTCTCTTGTAATTGTTGCAAAAGAATATCTTAAGATGGAAGTTGAAGAAAGAAAAATCAACAAAGATGAAATTGGTGATTTCGTTGAATGCGGACTTTGTGGTACAGCAGCAGTTATTTCCCCAGTTGGAGAAATTGACGACCACGGAAAGAAAATTATCTTCAATGAAGGTAAACAGGAAATGGGTCCAAAGCTCAAACAAATCTACGAAACTCTCACCGGCATCCAGATGGGCCGCATAGAAGCCCCAGAAGGATGGATCTACACTATATAATAATTTACGAAGTAAATTATTAATAGTGTAGAAACGAGGATGTCAAGGCTTTAAGCGTAAGCGTGCCTTGACGCCTCGTATACATACCACGTAGAACAATTTATTCTCCCCTATACTTCTCCAGCGCAAAGTTCTGAAAAATCAAATAAAAATACACAGCAAAATCTGCATCCAAGAGAAAGTGTGGTTTTGTATAGTAAATATTAGTTAAAAAATCATTCAAAAGTTTTAAGAAGTTCGGGCCAAAGTCATGGCTATAATCAAGATTATCTACTCTATCCTTATATCTGTCTCGAATTTTATCTTTGTCAAAAACAGTCTTCCAGGGATCCAGAGCTTTATCATCCTCATAAATAATATAATCCCACATACGGTCAGTAATTTTCTTTAAATCCAGTTGAAGATACTCAATTCCTAAAAGTTCCTGATTAAAAGTATCCTGATAATCATAGTATTTTTTATTTTGGTTCAAATCATTTTTCAAGCAGTTCAAAAAACGTCTAATATCAGCCAAAGCGAACAAAAGACTGTCAGAATGATCATCATCCAAAAGATTTTCAATTACCATATAATTTGCAGCTTCATGGGTGATTACGTTTCGGTCAGAATATAAATAATGATTATTTAAAAGATTTTTGTTTGTAACACGGAAGTTTTCTTTTTTATCGAGTTTGTAATACAAAAATTTCTTTGTCTTTTTATCATACTGTTTATAAGAATAAATCTTATATTCCTTATCCGTTTCTGTAAAAGTTTTCAGATTAATCTTTCTAACGATGTAAGGTGTTATAGAAAGCATTACACTTGAAACAGGCTGTTTTAACTCACAGGTAAAACCTATATCAATTTTTTCTCTAAGAATTTTTTGATTATCTTGAAGTTTTTTTATTTCTGCCTGACTTTCTTTTTCTGTGTATGTAAGATACTTATTTGGAAGAACCGGCAAAACTTTCAACTGTTTTTCACGCACATGATTCAAAAAATCTACCATAGCGTGCAGATTATCTGTTTTTGCCCTTGAAAGATAATAAAGAATTCTACAAGCATCTTCGCTGTTTTCTTCAAAATTGACTTGAGTTTCCTTGAAAAAATTCTTTTTTATTGAAACGGTGCTTATTTTTTGCAAAAGTTCATCAATAGATTTTTGTTCAAGATATTCTTTCTTTATAAAAAACTCATGAAATCTATCAGCACTATTTAATTCCTCTTTTCTATTCTCCGAAAACTTATCTTTTTCTTCCTGGCTTAATTTATCAGAAAGAAGCGTAATGGTGTGAAATAAAGGAGTTTGAATATATAATTCATACAAATAATAAAAAATTGATGCTGTTAAAAGTGGGATTTTTTCTACAAAGGTTTCATGCTTTTCTTTTTGAGTTTGAGGATTAAAGAGTGTCTGGACAAGCTGAAAATCTGCCCCATTCATTTTTCGAGGATTAAAACCTGGCAGTCCGTTTAATTTGTCATATTCTTTTTTGATTTTTGTAAGATTTGTATTTTCAAAAAAGATTGCAATATCATCCTTATCAATTTTCTCAAATAATCTTGAAATACAGTAAAGGATTCCCGGCATTTGACTAAGCTGAATATCTTTTATTTCCCAAATTTTCTTCAAAAATTCAAAATTAGTGTTTTCAAGCTTAAAATCTTTATTAAAGGTAAAATTAAATAAATCAAAAAATGGCTGATATAAATTTTTATTCAAAACAGCCATCATTTTTAACATTGAAACGAAACTTTCTTCTTCAAAAAAGACCTGACAGAAAAAACTGGAATATTCATTTTTAAACTTTACCAGATTTTTCGGATCATTAAAAAATAGTTCACGATAATGAACCTGCTGCAATATATAAAGCTTGTTCATAATTAAATCACTCAGCATAGATAAAGCAAGATTTTTATCTGCCATTAAGGCAACACTGTACACGTAAGTAATAACATTCTTTGAAAATCTTTCTTCCTCTGGCAGTTTTGAATTTAAAAAATCAAAGAAAAAAGCCAGAACAAGGACAAAAGTTTCTTTTTTACATCCTCCACTTTCAGAAAAATTTTTCAGAGACTTTTTAAAATCAATATAAAAAGAATTACTTACATAAGTTTTATCATCCTGTAAAAATGAAAAATAAGTCTCAATATTTTTTGCAATATCAGAATCTTCTTTTAAAAATTCTTTTATTTCTTCTTTTATATCTTTTTCTGCAGCCGTAAGATATTGTTCAAGCCCCTCTATTCTTTCCTTTAATTCATCAGGCTTCAAATTTAACATTTCACCAAAACTTTTTTTTAAAGCATAGTTTGCTATATCTGCAAAATTATAAGAAGCAAGTTTACTTTCTAATGAAACTGGTATATCTGAAGTTTGATTATTCAAGTTAAAACTATCACTATTATGAACCATCAAAATCTGAAAATAATTAATAATTGCAAAAAGAATCCATTTTATAAATTCATTTTTATCTGATTCATTAATCTCAGCTTCACCTCTATATTCCTCAGCAAAAAAATCTTTTTCAATTTCAGACTGAAGAACATAGGATTTTTCATCGTATTCAGTAAGTATTTTTTCAATGTTGATTTTTTTTAAATTATAAAGTTCTTCTACTGTCATTCAAACACCTGGAAAGTACATAAATACAATTTTTATAACCACTTTGTTATATTTTTTTTAAGACTTTCATTTTAAAATAAATTTATTATGAGATTTTGTAAAGATTTTGTTTGGGGAGCGGCAACTGCTGCTTATCAGATTGAAGGAGCCTGGGATGAAGATGGAAAAGTTCCTGGCATTTGGGATGTTTTCTGCCATGAAGGTGGTCATATCAACGACAATTCAAGTGCAGATGTAGCGTGTGATCACTATCACCACTTTAAGGAAGATGTAAAATTAATGGCCGATTTAGGTCTTAAAGCCTACCGTTTTTCTATCTCATGGCCAAGAATTATAACTGACATCAACGGAAGTATTAATCAAAAAGGAATAGATTTTTATAATCAGCTTATTGATGAACTTCTTAAATACAATATCACTCCTTATGTCACCTTATACCACTGGGATTTGCCTTATTTTGCCTATTTACGAGGCGGCTGGTTAAATCCAGAAATTTCAGACTGGTTCGAAACTTACACAAAAGTAATTGCAGAAAACTTTGGTGACAGAGTAAAAAATTTCATCACCTTTAATGAACCTTCTGTTTTTGTAGGCTGCGGTATGTTGGAAGGTTCTCATGCTCCAGGATTGAAACTTGGAAAAAGAGATCTTTTAAATGCAGGTCACAATATCCATATGGCACACGGCAAGGCTGTCCGTACTTTGAGAAAGCTTGTTCCAGATGCAAAAATTGGAATCACCTTTGCAGAAATGCCTGCAATTCCTGTAAAAGATTCAGATTATGAAAGTGCCTATAATTCTCAGTTCCACTGCAGTAAAGAAAATATCGTCTGGTCTGGTGCTTTCTGGTGCGATCCAATCATTTTTGGAAAATACCCTGAGCAGCTACTGGAGGAATGTAAGGATATTTTCCCAGAATTCACCCAGGATGACATGAAACTGATTAGCCAGAAAATTGATTTTATCGGTTTGAATATCTACCAGGGCCGCTATGTGGGTGACTGGAAAAGACCAGAAGGAATGGCTCACAGTGAACTTGCATGGGATATTAAACCGGAAGCAATTTACTGGGGTGTAAAACATTATACAAAACGCTATAAACTTCCTGTTTACATTACAGAAAACGGTATGTCTTGCCACGATTGGGTAAGTCTTGATGGCAAAGTACATGATCCAAACCGTATAGACTTCCTCCACCGCTATCTGCTTTCTCTACGCAAAGCCGCAGAAGAAGGTTGTGATATAAGAGGATATTTCCAGTGGTCATTCATGGATAATTTTGAATGGGCTTCCGGATATAATCCACGTTTTGGAATGGTTTTCTGTGATTATCAGACTTTAAAACGTACACCAAAAGATTCTGCATACTGGTATAAATCAGTAATTGAATCTAATGGTGATAATCTGTAAATCTTCAGATTTTTTTGCATATCAGCAGTAAAAAACAGAAGCGTGGATATTTTCTTCTACGCTTCTGTTTTTTTTACATCTTATACAGAAAAACTCGTTTTGAAATTTCTCTCATTTGATTTTTTGGAGCATTTCTGTCTTCCGGAGTAAGAGAAAAAGCAAACTGATATCTTTCTTTATAAAAATAATATTTTGGATAATTCTTGCTGCCGTTTTTCTTAACAAAGCCGCAGGAAGATAATTTTTTTATATCTCTAGTCTGCAAAACTGAATTAATTTTTTTCATCAGGTTTGAAGTTGCAGATTTTTCAAAATTAAACTGCTTATTCTGTAAAAGACTTGTAATTACATCCTGCTTTCTAAAATGTTCATCGTTTTTATTTTGTGGGAAATTATGACTTTGAGATTCCAGTTCGTCATAAACAACTTTATACAAAAAATCTTCAATTTCATTTTCAAAAAGATTTTTTACACCGCAAGGCAATTTCAAAACTACGGCGTTTTCAGAAACTTCTGCATTTTCAGTATTTTCTGACAACTTCTTCTTTTTTAACTCTTCATTTTCCTTTCTGGATTCTTCGAGTTCCTTTTTCAAACGGCTGATTTCATCTTTACATTCCGCAGAAATTTCAACTTCCTTTGGAACACTGCCGCTGTATTTTACAGTCTGTAAATCAGAAAGTTCTTTCTTCAGTTTTTCGTTTTCCCTACACTTTGCATTGAATTTTTCTTCAAGCCTGGCGTACTTCTTTTCCCACTGATTAATTACATTATTATAAACACACATAAAATCCTCCTTGGTGTTTGAACCTTTACCTTAAGAAGGATTATTTTTTGTAAAAATTGACAGTCTTTTTAAATAAAAAAAAGTCTGCTCACCACCCAGAACATTCGTCTAAGTGGTGAACAGACTTCTGTAACTCTTTACCTGATTTTTTCTAATTATTTAATTTTTCTTAAGAAAGCATCTTTAAATCCATAAGACTTAAATCTTTCAAGAACTACAGCATATTCATCAACACTTAAAGGTCCAATAAGAACCTGTTTACGAACTCCACCAGCGGTTGGAACAATTGTAATAGGATAATTTTTACTGTATTTGTTTACAATTGTCATAATATTTTCATCTGATGAAAGAACTGCAAGCTGAATATAATATGAACCTGATTTCAAATCTTTCAATCCATCAACCAGATACTTTTCATATGTTTTTTCTATGTTAGTTTCAGATTTTACTTCCACTTCAAGACTAGTCTTTTCAACTTTTTCTGAAACTTCTTCAACTGTATTACTTTCTTCTTCAACAGCAGGTTCCTGACTTACTTCTGAACTTTCTTCTACAAGTTCAACAGCTGATTCTTCGTTATCAACAGGAGGATTTGAATCAACAGGTACAAGAACAATTGCTTCATACTCATCAGATTCAGCTTCTTCTATTGAATCATCTACAACTTCTTCAACAGCTTCTTCTGTATTTTCTTCTGAACTTTCTGTCTCAGCTTCCTCTTCTACTGCTTCTGAATCAAATTCTTCATTTTCTTCTTCGAAAGTATCAGCGGCAATTTCTTCGGCAGCTTCTTCAACTTCAGGAAGTTCATCTGCTTCAAAAGCTTCTTCTTCAACAGGAGCTTCTGGAACTTCTTCATCTACTGCTTCTTCTTCGAATGGAGTTTCTGCAATTTCTTCAGGAGCTTCTTCAGCTTCTTCTGTATTTTCTTCTGCTTCTTCAGGAAGACTTGCTTCTTCTTCAGTTTCTGCAGGTAATTCTTCTTCAACAGATTCTTCTGGTAAAACTTCTTCTTCTACAGTTTCTTCTTCTGGAGCTTCAGCTTCCTCTTCTGCTTTTTCTTCATCAGCAGGAGTTTCTTCTTCTGCAGCATCTTCTTCAACTGCTTCTTCCTCAATATTTTCTTCAGGAAGGATTTCTTCTTCTACAGCTTCTTCTGGAAGATTTTCTTCTTCAGCAGGAACTTCTTCCTGAACTGGAGTTTCTTCAATAGCCTCTTCTTCGAAAGGTTCTTCTTCCATTTCTTCTTCTATAAAATCATCTGATTCAGCAGGAGCTTCAGATTCTTCTTCTGCTTCACTTTCTACAGGAGTTTCTTCAACAGCTTCTGTTTTTTCTTCTTCAGCAGGAGTTTCTTCAGCAGCTTCAGTTTTTTCTTCTTCAACAGGAGTTTCTTCTGTCGCAGCAACTACAGGCTCTTCAGACTTTTCCTCAAGCTTTTCTTCATCTTGTTCTTCAAAAGCATCACTAGATTCTTCCTGAATTGTAAAATCTTCGTAAGAATCTTCAACTTTCTGATTTTGTTTTGCTATAACAGCAGTTCCATAAACTCTTTCATCCTGACCAGATCGTTTTGTAATTTTTACGATATTATTTGCATTTCTATCAATACCGATTGCTGCAGCAGCTTCAGGAGAAAGCATAATTGCAACACCTTCAGAAGGGTCTAAAGCACCAATTACCAGTAAATCAACCGTAGTTTCACCAGTAATATTTGCAACACTAATGACATCTCCAGGAAGATATCCTACAGTTTTTGCAAACAATCCCTGTGGAAAAACTCCGTCTTCAACTACTATGGCTCTACCATCAAGAGATGGACTGAAAGATGCAAACATCAAACATGCTGCAACTACTACCAAGACCTTTGTAATTACACTATTGAATTTATTTTTCATTTCCCTACCCATCCTTAGGCTTTATATGCATTTAATGCTTTATTTATTTCACTTACAAGATTTGAAGAAACCTTTTTCAAATCAAGATTTTTATTCCCAGTCTTCACGCTTTTTAAGCTTCTGTTTGCGATAGTAGTTCCAGTATTTGTCTTTGCAATTGTAAACTCAATTTTCTGCAAATCTGCATCACTGGATGTAGTCGAATCAGTTCTTTCATAATAAAGATTAATCTGAACAAAAAAGTCAGAAGAACCATTAAAAGCTTCACCAATTCCAGACTTAAATAAAACTGCATCCTGATTTTTGGAATCTGAAACTGCAGCATTGGAATTTGTAACTATAAATCCTGATTCAAAAAATGATGTAAGCACTTCATCTTCTATAACCAGAGACTGTTCTGTTACTGAGCTTGCACTAAAATCATGCTGAACAACTTGAAAAGAAATTTGTTTAGCAAAACAAAAAGATGCACACATGAATAAAACTGCAAGTGTAACTAATCTTTTACATTTCCCCATAGAACTACCCCAATAAAAGTTTTATCTACTATCAATTACTTCATCGGCCTTTTTTAGATTGAGGTTTAGACATTTTTATTACAAGATTGCGATTTTATTGTCACTATGATAAAATTATCTTGGGTTGGGAAAAATGGACAAAAGAATTTACATCATCGGAGCAGGTTTTGCAGGTCAAACAATTGCAGATGATATCAAACGTAAAAAAATCTTCGGAAAAGTAAATGCCTTTATTGATGATAATAAAGATTTAATCGGAACTACAATTGACGGTATTCCAGTTTTAGGACCAATAAGCGGTGTTACATCAATTCTTTCCAATTCAGATTTAGACGAAGCAATTATTGCAATTCCTTCCGCACCCACAGAAAGAATCCGCGAAATTTACGAAACTCTTACAGAAAACGGTTTT
>CAMPAL010000108.1 GCA_946631855.1 uncultured Treponema sp.
TTTCTCAGGTTCTGCCTGCTTACAATCACGATATAATTGTAGGAATCAAACATTTCATTGTGGAAAATATCCGCTCGGCAAGGCGTTTCTTAAAAAAGGTGGAAAAATCAATCGATATTGATACTCTTACTTTTTATGAACTCAACCGCCATACAGACCGTAAATTTATTGGCCAGTATCTGGAGGGTTTAAAAAATGGTCAGCCGGTAGGAATTATAAGTGAGGCAGGCTGTCCTGCAATTGCAGATCCTGGTGCAGATGTTGTAGCACTTGCTCAGCAGAAGGGGTATAAGGTTGTTCCTCTGGTAGGGCCTTCATCAATCATCATGTCGGTTATGGGCAGCGGATTTAATGGTCAGTCTTTTGCTTTTAATGGATATCTGCCAGTAGAAGTTCCTCAGCGTATTAAGGCTTTGAAAAAACTGGAAAATAAAGTCTGGAATGATGATCAGACCCAGCTTTTTATTGAAACTCCTTACCGCAATGCAAAAATGTTTGAAACTATTGTGAATAATCTTAAACCTCAGACAAAACTTTGTGTGGCAGCAGGAATTACCTGTCCGGAAGAATATATTAAAACTAAAACTGTTGCTCAGTGGAAAAAAGATAAACTTCCAGATTTGGGGAAGATTCCTGCTATTTTTTTAATTGGAAAATAATGTTGTATAAAACATTTTTTTAGAGACGCATGCAATTTTTTTTAGTATATTTGAAATATGGAAACTGAAAAATTCGATTACATTGTTATTGGAGCTGGTCCTGCAGGACTTGCTAGTGCTCAGTATGCCGCAAGAGGTGGATTAAAAACCCTGGTTCTTGATATGGCTGGAGCTGGTGGTCAGGTTTTACAGATTAATGAGCTTGAAAATTATCCTGGCGTTTATCCTGTCGTAAACGGTGCAGAGTTTATGGAGAATATGAAAGTACAGGCAGAAGCATTTGGTGCCCGCATCGAAATGCAGAATGTCAGCTCAATTGATAAAAAGGGCGATGTATTTTCAGTTGCAACTAAAAAAGTGGTGTATGAAGCTCCTTATCTGTGTATTGCTACTGGTGCAATCCACCGTGATTTGGGAGTTCCTGGAGAAGAAAATCTTAAAGGCCGTGGAGTTTCTTACTGTGCGGTTTGTGATGGACCTTTCTTTAGAAATAAAAAAATCTTTGTAATAGGTGGAGGAGACTCTGCCTGTTCTGAAGCAATTTATCTTTCAACCTTGTCAAAAGACGTTACAATTGTTCACAGAAGAGATTCTTTCCGTGCACAAAAGGCTGTTGTAGATAAAATGCTTGCTGCTGGAGTAAAGCCTGTTTATGATTCAGTTGTAAAATCAATCAACGGAACAAACAAGGTTGAATCTCTAACCCTCCAGAATGTTAAAACTGGAGAAGAAACTGTTGTAGAAACTGATGCCGTATTTATTTTTACAGGTATGCTTCCACAAACTGAGCTGGTAGATATGCTTCCAAAAGACCAGGCTGGTTACATTATCACAAATGACGAAATGGAAACTAATGTTCCAGGACTTTTTGCTGCAGGTGATGTAAGAAGTAAATCTTTCAGACAGGTTGTAACAGCTGTTAGTGATGGTGCTATTGCTGCCCATAAAGCCTGTGAATTAAAACTGCATAAAAAGTAATTATTCAAATGAAAAGTGCAAAAATTTTAAAAATGTCCTTAAAAAAAACTCTTTCTGTTTGTGCCTGTTTGTCTGGCCTTGTAATTTCAGCTTTCGCGGTAGATTTCTGGTCAGATCTTCCAAACGAAGAACTTGCTAAACAGATTACAGATCAGATGACTGATACAGAACTTCTTTCTCAAACATTTATGTTTGGATGGGCGGGGACAGAACCTCCTGAACTTTTGTATCAGTGGGTAAACAGAGGTCTTGGAAGTGTAAAGGTTTTTGGCTGGAATACAGATGATATTCATCTTGTGGCAAAATCAATTACTTCACTGCAAAAAAGTTCTGTTCAGGGGCGATTTAAAATTCCGCTTTTCGTTGCAACAGACCAGGAAGGTGGATGGATTCGCCACGTTAAGGGGGATACTTCCATCACTCCTGGAAATATGGCCATTGGTGCTGCAGGTTATCCTGTAGATTCCTGGTATTCTGCCTATTATATCTGTCAGGAAATCAAGGCACTGGGAATTAACATGAACTTTGCACCAACAATCGATCTTTTTACAGATCACGATTCAACTATCATTGGAACCAGAGCTTTTAGTGATGATCCTGTTACTACTGGTATTCTTGGAGCGGCTTTTGCGGCTGGTTCAAGTGCGGCAGGTGTAATTCCAACTGTAAAACATTTTCCTGGTCACGGGGACACAAGCCTGGACTCTCATGGAAAACTTCCTGTAATCAATATCGACTTTGAAACTTTTAAAAACAGAGAATTGCTTCCTTATGTATATTTAATTCGTGAAAATGTTCCTGCTGTAATGTCGGGCCATTTGAGTTTCCCTCAGATTGAAACGTCCGGGGCTCCTGCTTCTCTTTCAAAATATTTTCTTACAGATTTGCTCAGAAATCAGCTGGGCTACAAAGGTCTTATTATTACAGATGATATGATGATGGTGGGCGCTACTGTTTATGCAGGTTCCCTCTCCGAAGCTTTCAAAATGGCACTTGAAGCAGGAAATGATATCATCCTTTCTTCCACCACCGCCCGTTTGAACGAAAGTCTCTGGACAAAAAATCTTGAATTAATGACAACTGATTCTGTATTTCGTGAAAGAGTAAAAGATGCAGCCCGCCGGGTTATAAAGGCCAAACTTGATTATTTTAAATCTGATAATGCAGCTCCTTTGTATCCGGACTCTAATAATGTTGATTCATTTATTCCAAATAAAGAAGGAGAAAAATTCTTTCTGGAGCAGGCCTGCCGCTCTGTGACAGTTCAAAAACAGGGCCAGATGCCTCTTACAAAAGATAATGCCGGCAGAGTTTTACTTCTTGGTTCTTTAAACTCTTTCTTCCAGGCTGGAAAACAGCGATATCCTGACGCTGGAGAACTTCATTTTAATTATGAAACTGGTCCGAACGAAACTTTGTGGGTTATTGAACAGAAACTTCCTTCTCTTACAAATTACGACACAATCATTATTTGTGTATCCAGTGAAAATCATCTAAAAATTGCAGAGTTTTACAAAAATAAGGGAAAAAGAGTTGTAATTTTAAGTACCATGTCTCCAACAATTGTAGAAAATGTTGACTGGGCTGATACAATCCTTCTGGGCTACAGCTGGCGTTGTGATTATTCCCTCAAGGCTATGCTTGCCGCTCTGAATGGAGAATTTGTTCCTTCTGGTGTAAAGCCTTACAAAGATTAATTAAAATCGGGAATTTCCTTAAGTTTGGTGTATTTTGCATCATAATTATGAGTGCTTGGTCTTAATCCCATAATTCTTTCGTTCTCTGCCTGTAACTGGAACTTAATCATCTGTTTGAAAGCATTCATCATTGGTTCAGGATTTACTGATTTATCTACATAGTCGATGGATTGCATTTCTTTTATAAAATAGTAGCAGCTTTCGATGGTGGAAATATATTCCGGGCGGGGTTCATGTTTAAAAGTGAAAATTGAACGGTAATCTCCGTAGAAAGAAACTCTAGGTAGTTCCAGTAAAAATGGATTATGTTCAATAATTTTTCTTGCACAGAACCAGGTTGCATCCAGAATCAGAACCAGCAGAGTTTTATTTCCAAGGGCTTCTTTAAATCCTTCTTTTTTTGCAGTCCAGGCTTCCTCCCCCGGATACATCATTACTGGAAAATATTGAGGATTGTTTAGTAGTTCCTGTAGTCTTTTGTTCTGGCTGAATTCTAATCCCACTATAATTTCAGAGTTTTTAAGAGAGATATGGGCTATATTTCCGGTTCCAGTTCTCTGCCGCTTAAATTCTTTTGTGTGCATTAAAAAAACAAATTTTATACCGGTATCAATTTCTTTTGTATATTTACAAAGACAGGCTGAAACTGGTTTGAAACATCGCATGCATCTTTCGCTCATAAACCATATCATACTGGATTAAGAAAAAAAATGAAATCTACTGGTTCTATGTGATTGACAAAAACGTCCTAAATGTCATAATGGCTAAAAGTATTTCTAAGGAGTTATCAATGAATTTTGCACATGATTTTTTAGTTGAAGACAGAGAGTTTAAAGACTATGACGATTTTGCTAAGCACTGCAGACTCAAGGCTCCAAAAGATTTTAACTTTGCTTATGATATTATTGACCGCTATGCAAAAGAAGCTCCTGAAAAAAAAGCTCTTGTATGGATTGATGATAATAGTGATGATGCCAAGGTTTTTACTTTTACAGATATTTCCCGTGAATCAAAAAGAGCGGCTTACTGGCTTTCTCTCAAAGGAATAAAAAAAGGTGATACAGTAATGCTGGCTTTGCGCCGTCGTTACGAGTGGTGGATTTTAGTTCCAGCCCTTCACCGAATTGGTGCAATTGTAATTAATGCAACAGATCAGCTTTTACAGGCAGATATTGAATATCGTACAAATGCTGCTGACGTAAAAATGATTATTTCCTACGACAATCCTCACATTCAGTCTGAAATTGAAAAGGCCCTTCCAAAATCACCTACAGTACAGTATCTGGTTACAGTTGGTCCTGCAAAAGAAGGCTGGATTCCTTTCCATGAGGAGTATGAACTTCTTGATCCAGAATTTCCTCGTCCGGTTGGAGAAGCTGCAACCCACAATGACGATCCTCTTTTAATATATTTTACTTCTGGTACTTCAGGCTATCCAAAAATGGTTTTGCAGGATTATCTTTATCCTATTGGTCATATCATGACTGCAAAATACTGGCATGGAGTTGTTGATGATGGTCTTCATCTTACAATTGCTGAAACTGGCTGGGCAAAGGCTTCCTGGGGAAAAATTTATGGTCAGTGGATTTGCGGAACAGCTCAGTTTGTTTACGATATGAACATGCTTAAGCCGGATAAAATGCTCCAGATGATTTCTAAATATGGGCTTACAACTTTCTGTGCTCCACCAACCGTATATCGTTTCTTGGTTCGTCAGGATCTTTCAAAATATGATTTGAGTAAGTGTCAGCGTTTTTCTACAGCCGGAGAAGCTTTGAACGGTGAAGTTTTTGAAAAATGGCTTGAAAAAACAGGAAAGAAAATCTACGAAGGATACGGTCAGTCTGAATCGACAGTAATTTGCGGAAACTTCATGGAATATTCAGAAATAAAACCTGGTTCTATGGGACGTGCAAATCCTTGTTATGAAATTTCAGTTCTTAATCCTAATGGAAAACCTGTTCCAAATGGTGAACCTGGAGAACTTTGTATAAATGTTTCAAAGGGTCGTCCTTTTGGTCTTTTAAAAGGTTACTACAAAGATGTTTCATTAACAGCAGAAGCTTTTGATGGTGGAGTTTACCATACTGGCGATAACGTTTACATGGATGATGACGGTTATGTTTGGTTCGTTGGTCGTAAAGACGATATCATCAAGTCTTCTGGTTACAGAATCAGTCCTTTTGAAGTTGAATCAGTTTTACAGAAACACCCTGCAGTTCTTGAATGTGCTGTAACTGGTGTAGAAGATAAAAAACGCGGTATGGCAGTAAAAGCAACAATTGTTCTTTCTGCAGATTATGCTGATAAGGATCCTAAAGAAATGGAACTTATTATGTCAAACTTTGCAAAAGAAAATACTGCTATGTACAAGTGTCCTCGTATCTATGAATTTGTTAAAGAATTGCCAAAAACGATTTCTGGAAAAATTCGTCGTGTAGAAATTCGCGAAAAAGATAAGGGTAAGGATGCTGATAAAATTAAACAGGACTTCTAATCGGCTTTGAAAAAGGTATTGTTTCTTTTAAGTTCAGTTCTTCTTTTTTTCTCCTGTTCAATCAAATATGATGAGGTGGTGAACGTAGAAGAAACAACTCCAGAACTTATTTTCAATAATGCCAGAATGACCCGCTATAAAAATGATAAAATTTCCATAGAGATTTCGGCAGAAAGTCTGGAACAGTATAAAAATTCTTCCGAAACCTATGGAAAAAATCTTTCTTTTTCAGCTTATGATAAAGAGGGGCAGCTTTCTACCCAGGGTTCCTGCGGGCTTCTCCTTTCTGATACCGGCAAAGATATTTATGAACTTTATGATAATATTGAACTTTATAATCAGTCCGAAAAGATAAATTTCTTTGCAAATGTGCTAAAATGGAATTCAAGAACAGAACAATTAACCGGCGGTCGCGGAGATATGGTCAGTGTAGAAAAAGATGGGGCTCGAATCAGAGGTACAGGTTTTTCTGCCAGCGGACTTAGTAAAACCTTTTCTTTCAGAGGGACTGTAACTGGTGAAATTGATTCTAAAGATGAAAGCTCCGAATGAAAAAAACGTTAATTCTTTTATCATTAGTTTTATTTTCTCTTAATCAGATTTATGCTGAAAAAATCATTTTCTCTGCAAATTCAATGACAGGAAAAGCCGGCGATACAAATACCTCTACAAGTCTTTCTGGAAACGCCTATATCAAAACTTCTTCAATGGAAATAATGGCAGATTCGGTAGAACTTAGCGGAGAAGAATATTCAAAAATCAGTGCAAAGGGAAATGTTTCTGGAAAAAATCTTGAAACAAACATGGAATTCACCTGCGATTTACTTGAGTACGATAGAAATTCAAAAATTGCCCAGCTGCAGGGTAACGTTACTCTAAAAGATCTTGAAAATGATGTAGAAGCTAAGGCTCAGATTATTGAGTACAATCAGGATGCAGAAATTGCCATTCTTCAGGCTGGCATTACTTTGAAGCAGAAGGATAACGTTTGTACATCATCTTATGCAGTTTATTATAAAGATGAACAGATGCTGGAACTTTCTGGAAATGCCCAGGTAAAGCAGGATGATGATACTTTCCGTGCCCAGTTTATTACTTTTAATATGGAAACACAGGCTATAAGTCTTGGTGGAAATGTAAGGGGTTCTGTAACTGACAGTAAGGAAGTTCCTTCTCAGGAAGAAAATCCTCCTGAAGAAAAAGCTTTGGAAGAAGGTGCTGAAAAAGAAAATTCGGAAGAAAGACCTGAACCACCAGAAAAACCAGAAGCAAAAGAAAAATCTGAATCAGAGGGAAAAAGAGATTAAATGATTGAAGATCAGAATCACATTTTAAGAGTTTCCAGTTTGTACAAACAGTTTGGGCAGAAAAAAGTTGTACGTGGTGTAGAATTTTCCATGCAGATGGGAGAAGTTCTTGGGCTTCTTGGTCCAAACGGAGCCGGAAAAACCACAACTTTCTATATGGTCGTAGGATTTTACAAGCCTACCGCCGGTGATGTTTTTCTTGATGATGTCTGTATCACAAAACTTCCAATGTATAAAAGAGCCCGTCTTGGAATTTCCTATCTTCCTCAGGAACCTTCAGTTTTTAGAAAATTTACTGTTGAAGAAAATATCTGGTCTATTCTTGAAACCAGAAAAGATTTAACTTCAAAAGAAAAAAAAGATAGGCTTGAAGCACTTATCGAAGAATTTGCCATAGAAAGAATCCGAAAACAAAAGGCATACACCCTGTCTGGTGGAGAACGCCGTAGAACAGAAATTGCAAGGTCTCTTGCTATGGAACCAAAATTTCTTTTGCTGGACGAACCTTTTGCGGGAATTGATCCTATTGCCGTTGCTGATATCAAAAATATGATTCATCTTCTTGCAAAACGGGGTATTGGTATTCTGATTACAGATCATAATGTAAGGGATACTCTTGAAATAACTGACAGAGCCATCATTATTAATCAGGGAACAATTATCACCCAGGGATCAAAAGAAGAAATTCTTGCGTCAGAAGAAGCCCGTACAATTTATCTTGGAAAAGATTTTAAGATATAAAAAAAATTACATTTTCTTACTATACTATTCCTATTCAATTTGACAGCAACTCATTCTTCCGTTATTATTAAGTCTGAACTATTCTAAATTTTTAAAAGTAGGAGAAAGGTTGTGAATATAGTTTTATATATCATTCTCCCGGTTGTTGGAATTGTTCTTGGATGGATTATTCGCTGGATTTATGCCAGATTTCAATTAACTGCTTCTGAACAGAAAGCAGAACGTGTTAAGCAGGAAGCTATAAGAGAAGCTGAAGCACAGAAAAAAGAAATTTTGTTAAATGCAAAAGATGAACTCATTCGGGAAAGAAACCAGCAGGAGCGGGAAAACCGTGAACGCCGCGCTGAAGTTCAACGTTTTGAAGCAAGAGTAAACAAAAAAGAAGAACTCTTGGATCAGCGTGCCGCAGATTTCGAAAAAAGTGAAAAAGAACTTGCAGATAAAAAAACTGCAATGGTAAAACGCGAAGAAGAACTTTCAAAGCAGGAAGAGCTTTACAGACAGGAACTTGAAAAGATTTCTGGATTGTCTGCTCAGGAAGCAAAAGATCTTATTATTAAGAACCTTGAAAATGAAGCACGTCATGATGCACAGGCTCTTATAAACAAGATTGAACAGGAAGCTCAGCTTACCGCTGAAAAGAAAGCCAAAGACATTCTTATTACTACAATTCAGAGAATTGCCCCTGAAACAACCAGTGATATTACGGTTACAACAGTTTCATTGCCAAGTGATGAAATGAAAGGTCGTATCATCGGTCGTGAAGGTCGTAACATTCGTA
>CAMPAL010000109.1 GCA_946631855.1 uncultured Treponema sp.
GGGGAATGACATAATTATTCTTGGGGGATTTTAAGGGGGCCAGCCCCCTTAGGAGAAGGGGTAGCGTAAGACCGCTTGCGGGCTGGAGCTAGGGGAAGGCTTTCCCCTCCCCTATAACCTAGCACCTAGCACCTATTATTTGATTAAATCGCGAGCAAGAATCTTAGCGATGTTAGGACGTTTTACTAAATCACCCTTCAAACCGGCTTCCCTAGCTTTATTCACGTAATCTGGGCTCTGGAATGAATATTTGAAGTTTGTATGAACATCGTAAGTTCCCTTCATAAGAGCATAAGCATCTTCTGTCATTACCAATTCTTCATCTGTTGGAATAACAAAAATCTTTGTTTTTGAATCATCAGCGTGAATGTAAGTTTCTGCATTGCCTGTGAAAGACCATTCGTTACGCTGTGCATCAATCTTAATTCCGTAGTTTTCGAGTCCTGAACAAGCCTTGAAACGAGTAATTGGACCACGTTCTCCAACACCGGCAGTCCATACGATAGCATCAACATGTCCAAGTTCTGCCATGTACTGTCCAATGTATTTTTTAATGCGGAGAGCTTCCATTTCAATTGAAAGCTGGCAGAGTTTATCGCCCTTTGCAGCTTCTACTTCGATATCGCGGCGGTCTGAGAAACGTCCTGTAATACCAAGACATCCACACTTCTTGTTCAAAGCTTTATCCATTTCATCAGCAGACATTCCGGTCTTTCTCATGATATAGAAAGGAAGTGCTGGGTCCAAATCTCCTGAACGTGTTCCCATTATAAGACCTTCAAGTGGTGTAATACCCATTGATGTATCATAACAAACACCATTTTTAACAGCACACATTGAAGAACCGTTACCAATGTGGCAGATGATGAGGTTTGTATCTTTAGGATCTTTTCCAAGAAGAACTGCTGCACGTTTTGCTGTATAAAGGAATGATGTTCCGTGGAAACCGTAACGGCGGGCTGCATATTTTTCGTACCATTCACGTGGAATTGCGTACTGGAATGTTTCTTCTGGCATTGTCTGGTGCCATGCTGTATCCATGATAGCGGCATGTGGAACATTTGGCATAACTTTCTGAGCAGCTTCAATACCCATGATATTTGCAGGCATGTGGAGTGGTCCAAGATCAATTACTTCGCGGAAACCATCAAGAACTTCTGGAGTAATAAGAACTGATTTTGTGAATTTTTCTCCACCATGAAGTACACGGTGTCCTACAGCTCCAATTTCGTCCATTGATTTAATAACACCAACTTCTGGATCTGTAATTTCTTTAATAATTAATTCGATTGCTTCTTTGTGTGTTGGACAAGGAGACTGAATTTCTGTTTTGTTGCCCTTTGCTTTGTGTGTAATTACAGAACCTTCAATACCAATGCGTTCTACTACACCATTGGCCATAACTTCTTTGTTATCCCAATCATAAACCTGATACTTTGCAGATGATGAACCGCAGTTCAAAGTTAAAATTACCATATTTTTTTCCTGTATGAGTAAAATAATAGAATGTGGGTGTCGCTTGTCGGTGGACATTGCGCTGGCAGGTGGCACTCGAAAAAGATGTTTTAGTATATTCCTATTTTTTTAGATTTTCAATCAGAGGATTAACTCACAAAATGATTACCTTTCGAAACGAATTAAGTTTTCATACTGATGTTTTTTTTCTTCCAGTTTTTTATACAAATACTTCAAAGGATGAACGTCAAATGCATTGGTAGACCATCCACCAACTTCAGAAGAATCTATAACATTTACAGTTACAGGATGATAGATTGGCAGAACCATTCCGCTGTCTAAAAGAAGAACTTCTGCCTGGCCCAAAAGTTTTAATCTTTCTGTATCAGAAACAACTGCAGCCTGATCAAGTAAATCATCATACTCTTTATTGCTCCAGCCAGAATCATTTAATGTCGAATCTGCACGGAAAAGTTCAAGAAAAGCCAGAGGATCTGCAAAATCACCAATCCAGGTATAGGCAAAAAGATCTGCCTCAGACATTGGCATTGTAGAAATATAATCATTTGCAGGAACTTCTGTAAAAGTTATCTGAACTCCAAGTTTTTTAAGAGCGTCTGCAATTATGTCCTGTTTTTCCTGAGAAAGTGTAAAAGATGTAATTGCAAAATTCAAAGGCAAAATTTCATCTTCAGGAATGCCATATTTTTTTCGGGCATCCTGCATTTTTAGCAAAGCTTCCCTGCTGTCGGTGTAAGAAAATCCTTCAATCTGAGGATATGCAGAAAGAGGAAAAACAAAGGTTGATGCTGGCACCATTGCAGCTCCGCGAACATCTTCCCAAGGAAAAGCTTCAAGAATTGCATTTCTGAATTCAGGATAATCCCAGACTGAAGCTTTTTTTGAAGGCTTTTTATTTGAAAGTTTGAAAAAGTAATAGGATGTTCCAAATTCTGCATTAACCTGAACAGCCTTTTTATCAAGTACTTTGTTTGTATCTATATTTGTAGTAACCCAATCAACCTGACCCACATTGTAGAGATAAGTATTGTATTCCATATCATCAGACTGATAAAAACTAATCTGTTCAAGTCTTACATTGTTATAATCCCAGTAATAAGGATTTTTTCTAAGTATGTAAGTATAACCGTTTGTATCATAAAGTTCGTAAGGTCCACTGTAAACGGTTGGAAGACGATGTGTGATTGAAAAGGCAGAATGGCACAAAACTCGTGGCAGATAATTTGCAGGTTTTAACAGATAGATAGAAAGAGTGTGTTCATCAACTGCATAAATTCCAACATTTTCTGCAGAAGTTTTTCCTGTTCTGTATTCACTCGCTCCACGAATAATATCCAGCAATGAAGCATAAGGTGCATTTGGTGTACTTAACAATCTTAGCCAGGAATCTCTTACAGAATCAGCTGTGATATTTTCTCCATTGCTAAAGTATGCATCTTCCCGCAAAGTTATGGTCCATCTTTTTTTATCACGGGAAATTTTATAGCTTTTTGCAATTGCATATTCTGGTTCAAGAGTTACAGGATGATAAGAAAAAAGACCTTCATAAAGTCCGCTTAAAATCTGAGAGTCAGAAGAATAGGATGTAACCTGAGGATTAAGTTCATGAATTTTTAAGCCTTCCAGAATAATAAAGTTTTTTTGCAGTTCATCTGGTTGTGAAAGTTTTTCTTCAAGTTCCTTCTGCTCTATATCATCCATTTCAAGCTCAGGTGAAGTTTCGCTTTCCTGAGCCCAAATGAAATTAAACAAAATAAATAATGATGTAAAAATACAAAATGCTTTTTTAGAAAAATTAGACATTATCCTTAATACCAAGCTTTCTCATCTGTTCAGACTCTTCTCTAAAGCTTGCATATTCTCCTCTTTTCTTATTAGCATTGATTATAGAATTACGCAAGGCTGAAAGTTCAATCTGAAGGCCTTTTACCTTAGCTTTTACAGAATCATCTACATTATTTTTAAAATAAGCATCCAGTGCATTCATAATTGTAAAATCTGACTGCACTTCTGAAATCTGTTTATTTACAAAAATCAAAATTGAATCTTCTGCAGCAGATTCGATTTTAGAGTATTCAACTCCCTTGTTTCCGATTCCTGCATAAACATGAGTTTTTCGGGTCAGGTTAAACATAAAATCTGTTACATTCAATTTCTGAGTTTTTTCTACACCAGTTTTTGAATCTTTCACAGGAAGGTTGATAATCTTTTCTTTTTCCTTAAGATGAAAGGCTCTTTTCAAAAGTTCACCAAGTTTGGTAAAGAAATTTTTCTTTTTGGTGTACAAAAGCCTGAAATCTTCTTCCAGTTTTTCCTGTAACTGAGCTAAAGTTGGAGCCATAGCCCCTATTGCAGTAACTGTCATCATCAGTAATTCTTTACTTCCAGGTCCAGTCTGTTTTTTGCTGTCAGATTTAACTTCTTCTTTTATCTTAAGTCGATTTAAAACAGCAGACTGTAATCTTTCTTTATCTGATCCCTGATCTTCTGCAATAATTTCATTTACAAGATCATTATAAAAAGTCTTTTTACCCATTACTTTTGGATAAAGTCTTTTGATTTCTGCAAGTTCTGCATCTGAAGACGAAAAAGCCTTTTCACGATTGAAATCCGGATGATCAAAAATATTCTTTCGAATTTCACCTTTATAAAGTTCTCTCTGAAAAATTCCTGTTTCATTCAGAATTTTTGCAATTTCGGCAGCACATTTTACACACTTGTCGATACTGTCGTTTATCATACTCTGAATTACTGCCGGCGAGCCCATTTTTGCACTTGCAATTAAAGCAGAAAAACCGCGGGTGTTTGGACTTGTACTGTTACTGGAAAGATTTTCCCAGTCAAAAGCTTTGTTGAAATCCAGTAATTTTTTGATATTAGCAATAGTAAGGGATTCTGTTGTGAATCTAAAATAAGTACAAAGGTAATCAAGCATCATATCGAAATCAGAAAATCTGGTTCCCATTACTTTTCCCATATCAGAATCTGAATACGGTGTATTTTCCGGAACAGTAATTTCGTTAATTCTTTTATCAAGACGGTATGGATCTGGAACAATAATGTTTTTCTTGGTTAATGTTTCGTAAAGATTATGAAAGCATGTATTCATTAACCTGTATTGATTTACGAGATCCTGAAATCTTACAGAATTAAACCATTCCTGTTTTTTACTGAGAGCTTCTTTTAATTCTTGATTAAAATTAGATTCTTCCATATCTATAATCATCGGCACAAATGGCTAATATAATGAATTGAATAAAAAAGATAATTTTTTTAATATCCTTGTATGACTAACAATTCTGATAAACCCGCTAAAAAATCCCTTGTAAAATCTGGACTTGTTCTTTCTCTTATGACTCTGGCATCCAGAATTATGGGATTAGTTCGAGAAGCAACTAAAGCTTCATTTCTTGGAACTTCTATGTACGCAGATGCCTTTGCAACTGCCTTTATGATTCCAAATTTACTGCGCAGACTTTTTGCAGAAAATGCAATTTCAGTAGCCTTTATTCCAACTTTTAAGAAATATCTGGCAAAAGGAGACACTCCTGAAAATCACACTGATACTCAGGAATTTTTAAAAGCAACATTCACCCTGGTTACATTTTTAACTTCCTGTGTTGTTGTTCTTGGAATTATTATCACACCACTCCTAGTTCCAATCTTTTGTAAAAAACCTGTAGATCCAAATGCGGCAGACTATGCAATGCAGCTGCAGGCCTGGCTTTTGAAAAAAGATGAAATAACTATTCTGACTAGAATCATGTTCCCTTATTTATGCGTAATTTCTATTGCCGCATTTTTTCAGGGAGTACTTAACGGTTCAAATATCTTTGCTCCATCTGGATTTACTCCAGTTCTTTTCAACGGAATTGTAATTATTGCAACTTATGTTTTATCACCATTTACTGAAAATCCTGCAAGAGCCATGTCCATTGGTGTTGTAATTGGAGGATGTATTCAGGCCCTCTTCCAGTGGCCGTTCATTCACCGCACTGGCTGGAAAATCTGTTTTACAAGCTTAAAAAAGACCTTTTCCAACCCTGGTACAAAAAAAGTTATCAGTCTGATTGTTCCAACAATTATTGGAATGGCTGCCTACCAGTTGAATGACCTTGTTTCTACCGCCCTTGCAAACCGCACTGGTGATGGAATTGCTTCAAGTTTGCAGTACAGCCTGCGTCTGCAGGAATTAATTCTTGGAATTTTTGCAGTTTCCATTGGAACCGTAATTCTTCCAGACTTAAGCGGTCTTGCAAACAATAACAAATGGGAAGATTTTAACAAAATGCTCATGCAGGCCATAAAAATTATGACAATGATTTCAATTCCTGTAACAGCATATTTTCTTATTTCAGGAAAAGAAGTTATTTCCCTTTTGTATAAATCTAAATCTTTTGATGATGCCTCAGTTGCCCTGACACTGGGAGAATTCCGCTTTCATATTGCAGGACTTTTATTTATTGCCTTAAACAGAATTATGTCTCCTGCTTTTTACGCTCAGGGAAATACAAAACTTCCAACTCTGGCAGGAATCATCAGTTTTGCGGCAAATATTCTTCTTGCCTTAGTTTTAGTAAGATTTATGTCTGGAAACGGAATTGCCCTTGCTTTAAGTCTTGCAAGTCTGGTAAACACTATCTTCCTCTTTATTTTTATGAAAAAGATGCAGTCTATTCAGGTTGGAAAAATTCTTAAAGGAAGTTTGCTTTACACCATAAAAATTATTATTTTATCTGTAGTAGCATCAGTTCCATCTTACTTTGCTCATGCATTCTTAATAAAACAATTTGCTACACACGGAAAACTGATTGCTTTCGGCGTTCCAGTACTTATATCAGCCCTTATTTTTGCAATTACAGGCGTTCTTGAACTTATAATTACAAAAGACGAACTGGTACTGGTGATTGTAAAAAAAATCCGCCACACAAAGTAAAATTTTAAAGAGGCCAAAAATGAAACAATATAGTCCAGAAGAAATGAAAAAAATCTTCCAAAATAGATGTCAAACCCTTGCTAATTATTTAAAAGATAATGATTTTGGTGCCTGCGTTTTTATTGACAGCGAAGAACACCGGGATCCAAATCTTGCTTATTATACAAATCATCCTACAGATGCAATTTTAATTGTTTTTAGCGATTCCTACACAGTTCTGATTGCATGGGATGAAAATCTGGCAAAACAAAATGCCTTCTACGACCGCCTGATTCCTTACACCCGCTACAAAAATGACAAACTTCAGGCACTTAAGGCCTTGCTTAACGCCTGTTCCAGTCATGCCTTAAACAGCAAAGTTGAACTGCCTCCATATCTGACCTATCCGACATATTTAAAATTTATTGATTGTCTTAACAATTATGATTGCCGCTGTAAAGAAGATGGTGCTCACCAGTTTGCAATTTCCTGCCGTCAGATAAAAGATGAATACGAAATTGAATGTACAAAAGAAGCTGCAAGAATTGGTGATTTAATCATTGATGAAATTGAAAGTATGATTAAAAACGGACAGATTAAAACCGAAACCGATGTAGCCCTTCTTATTGAAAAAAGACTGCGTGAGAACGGATGTCAGAGAACAGGATTTGATACTCTGGCAGCAGGTCCAGCCAGAAGTTTTGCAATTCACGCTTTTCCTGGCTATACAGGCGGTCAATGGCCTGCTCAGGGACTTTCAATTCTGGATTTTGGCGTTGTTTACAATGGATACACCAGCGATACAACTGTAACAGTTGCTAAAGGGCCTTTAACAAAAGAACAGGAAAAACAGCTTAATCTGGTTCAAAAAGCCTATGATGAAAGTCTTGCTCTCTATCTTCCTGAGCATAAAATTGTTGATGCTGCAAAAAAGACTGATTCAGTATTTGCTAAAGAAAAAAGAAAAATGCCTCACACCCTGGGACATGCTATCGGGCTGGAAATTCATGAATCTCCAAGAGTAAGTTCCCGTGCAGATGCAGACCTGATTTTTAAACCTGGTATGATTTTAACCTGCGAACCTGGCTTGTATGACATGGAAATTGGTGGATGCCGTCTTGAAAATGATGTGCTTATCACCCAAGACGGACATGAAGTTCTGACTCATTCCAGAATTATCAGAATATAATCTGCCATTTTTCAGGCAAACTACATTCGTCTAGAAAATCTGACTTTTAGAATTTTCTATTTCAATTTTTTCGAGTATGTTATCTGCACTTGTGCAAAGGGCCTCTGAAAGTGAAGAATCTTCCAGCTGGCCTGCAAGTTCTTTCATATAAGTAAGAACATGCTTGATTAAATCATTACTCAAATATTCATCAGATTCTTCTGAAAGTTTAGAAGAATATTCTTCGCCTAAGAATCCAGATTCAAGCAGAGCTTCTGCTGTAATAAGAAGTCCTGGTTTTCCAGAAAGTTTTGCAATAAGGTAATCAAGAACCATGCGGATTTTGCAGGAAACATATGAATCATTCTGATTATCCGGCATAAAGCTGGAAAGAGCCTTAAGACTCTTAAAGAGTTCAATCTGATCTGCGTTGTCTTTTTCTGCATTCTGATTGCGGAGTTTTTCTTCAATTTCGCTAACGATACGCTGATATGGAGATTCTTCATCAATAAAATCATCGAGTTCTGCGAATGGCTGGTCGGAAGGTTCTTCTACAACAGCAGGTTCTTCTACAACAGCAGGTTCTTCTTCCACCACGGCTGAAGTTTCTTCTGCTGCAAAATCCTCAACACCACAGAATGGTTCGTCTGAAAGTCCTTCTGAACTTTCTGCTTCAGCAGGAGTTTCTTCTGCCACAAGTGGTTCTTCCTCTGCAATTTCTTCATCAATAAAATCATCGAGTTCTGCAAATGGCTGGTCGGAAAGTTCTTCAGCCACGGCAGACTCTTCTTCCACCACGGCTGGAGTTTCTTCTTCTGCAAAATCTTCTACACCACAGAATGGTTCGTCTGAAAGCTCTTCTGAACTTTCTGCTTCTGCAGGAATTTCTTCTGCCACAGAATTATCTTCCACTGCAGATTCTTCTGCCACAAGAGGTTCTTCCTCTGCAATTTCTTCATCAATAAAATCATCGAGTTCTGCAAATGGCT
>CAMPAL010000110.1 GCA_946631855.1 uncultured Treponema sp.
CAGCTTTTTTATCTTCAAAATATTTGTAAGCTTCAGGAACAACGTAGAAGTCTTTGTCTGTTGGAAGACCAAGAGTTTTCTTTGCTTCAATAATTCCTTCTGCACCAAGTGGAGCACCGTGAACATCAGCAGTATTCTGCTTTGGAGCACCCTTACCAATAATAGACTTGAGCATGATTAAAGAAGGCTTGTCGCTGCATTTCTTAGCTTCTTCAACAAGTTTTACAATTCCTTCGATATCATACATATCACCTTTAAGAACCTGCCAGCCATAAGCTTCGTAGCGTTTTGCAATATCATCAGTGAAAGTAATATCTGTGCATCCGTCGATAGAAATCTTATTCTGATCGTAGAATACGATTAATTTACCAAGTTTAAGGTTTCCAGCCAGAGAACAAGCTTCAGAAGCAACACCTTCCTGAAGACATCCTTCTCCAACAAGAGAATATGTATAATGATCAACGATTGTGTGTTTTGGTGTATTGAACTTTGCAGCAAGCATGCTTTCTGCAACAGCCATACCAACAGCCATTGAAACACCCTGTCCAAGAGGACCTCCAGTACATTCAACACCATCTGTATCACCATATTCTGGGTGACCTGGACACTTAGAACCAACCTGACGGAAGTTCTTAATATCGTCCATACTTACTTTGTATCCTGCAAGATGCAAAATACTGTAAAGAAGCATAGAACCATGACCTGCTGAAAGTACAAAACGGTCACGATCAACCCATTTTGAATTAGCAGGATTGTGCTTCATAATTTCGCCGTAAAGAACTGCAGCTGCTTCTGCTGCTCCAAGTGGAAGTCCAGGATGTCCTGAATTTGCCTTCTGAATAGCGTCCATTGACAAGCTGCGAATTGAAAGTGCAACTGCCTCAACACCTTTTTTGTCCATAAAAAAATACCTCTTGTTATTTTATGCTAATTCTTTGATAAGAGCAGAAAGAGTAGCTTCATCAGCCTGATCTTCCAAAGCTTTTCTGAATTTTGCACTTCTGAAAAGTCCTGCCAAAGTAGAAAGAATTTTCAAATGAATTTGAGAATTATGGGTAAGCAGAACGAACATAACAAAAACATTACGTTCATCTGGAGCTTTCATATCAATTGGTTTTTTAAGATATACAACACATATTCTCTGATCTTTTTCGTTCTTCATGATTGGAGCACGAGCGTGTGGCAAAGCAATTCCATTACCTACCGCAGTGCTAAGAACCTGTTCACGAGCACATAATGCATTATACACCTGGTCTGCGGTCATTCCATCGGGTAAATCTATCATTTTGCTTAATTTAGAATACACTTCCTGAGGAGTATTTCCTTCAACATTCTTAAAAATACCGCCACGATGAATAAGCTGGGTGATATCAACTTCGTTTTCCATAACTTCTCCTAAAACTTTATCTTATCCTTAATCTTTTTTGACTATTTCAAAACCCTTGTATTTATTTGTTTTCAATACTGACTTTAAAGCCCCCTGAATTTCTTCAAATGTCTCTTCCATCCCGTTTAAGGAAAGTTCAACATCATTTACAGGGAAACTTTCTCTAAGAACTTTGATTTCGATTTCTTCCAGCATGTTTACAATATGCCCGAACAACTGTGACAAAATGATCAGTTCATGCTGTGGAAATTCATCTACATCAATTCCAGAACTGCCAATATTAAAGAACAAAGAATTTACCTTGGTAAATAAATCAAGTATACGCTTTCTGGTTTCTGCAACTAAGTAATCAGAAAAACGATTGTACTTTTCTCTAAGTATACCATTCCGTTTTTCTATATTCAATAATACTAATTTGCGTTCAGATTCTGTCATATCCAAAAGCTGGGGAAAAAGTTCTGTAATTAAATCTTCCAGATTCTTAGTCTTACCAGTTTTTGTTTCTTCATAAATACTATTTTCAAGATATGCATCAATTACATTAGGACTAAGTGTAAAAGCAATTTCAGAAAGAATAAAATCTACAGGAGAAATAAAAGCATTCCATTTTCCATACAAAGGAATTTCTTCATTTTTCCTCCAGATTCTGGTCTCTACACCATAAGATTCAAATCCTAGTTTCGTACTATGAGCAAAGAATTCTTCTATCGATCCACAATTTCTTGTACAGAGTTCTTCCTGATTCTCCAGAATTAAGAGGGACAACTGCTCATCTATTGATTTAGAAGGCCCATGTCTTTCGATACTCTGAAGCATTTTTTCTTCAAATTTTGAATACCACTCTTCTCTTTCTATAGCTTCTTCTGAAACCACATGAGATTTAAAATTTGATTTTAAAAGTCTCATTTCTATGGTAGAAGTTTCCCAGTCTGCCACCCTACAGAGAATTCTATCCCCATAAGTGATTTTTTCTCCACCTGTTATTTTTTTTAAAGGCCAGGCAGTCAAAGTGATTTCTGTTGGAACTGAATACTGAACTGAAGCTAAAGTGTAAGTTTCATTAGCTTTATCATTATAGATATAAGGAATTGAATATCCTTCACCAAAAAGTGCAAAAGTGTCCAGTGCAAGATTCATTGAAAAAGTCACACTTTCTGAATCTATATAATCTTTGTCAGTAGTGGTAATTGTAATGTTATCTGGTGATATTTCTGGATTTGTAAAAGGCATAGTACGATGCCCGATAATGATATAACCTTTTTCTATTTCTTCTTTACTTGGCTTAAAACTAAACCAGCGGCCGGTAAAAACACCAGCTCTTGTAATATACTCTTCATTTACAAGAGGAAAAACATATTCTGAGGAGCGTAAAACTTCTAAGGCTTCAGCTTTTGTTATTTTTACCCCTCTGCTTCTTATATATTTATAAAAATCTGTGAGAGTAAAAAGATCTTCATTAATCCTTAAATAAGCAATAATTTCATTAGAACGACTAAAATCCACATACTTATTCTAATAGAATTGAGAAAAACTGTAAATTACTGTTAATTTCTAAAATTAATTATTATAATTTCAGAATGAAACTTACATTTTTAGGAACAGGAACAAGTCACGGGATTCCTGTAATTGCATGTGACTGTGAAGTTTGCCACTCTAAAGATCCACACGACAAAAGATACAGAAGTTCTGTTTATATTGAAACCTCTGACAAAAAGTATATCCAGATTGATGTGGGACCTGAATTCCGCCTGCAGGCAATTGAAAATAATATAAAAAAGATTGATGCGGTTCTTATGACCCACGGACATGCCGATCACCTTTTTGGACTGGATGATCTTAGAATTTTCAGTTGTGATTCCTTCTGCATCCCTAAAGATCCAAAAAACCGAAAAATTGTAGAAGCACCACCCCTGCAGCTTTTCACAAACAAGACCTGCATTTCTGACATAAGTAAACGTTTTGACTATATCTTTACACATCCAATCGAAGGTGGTGGACATGCAAAGATTGAACTTAAAGAGGCAAAAGAAGCTTTTTATATTGGACAAACAAAAATCACCCCAATTCCTATGATGCATGGACATCTTGAAACTACAGGCTGGCTATTAACAGAAAAAAAGGATGATGGAAGTCTCGTATCAATTGCATATCTCACAGATTGTAACTACATAAGTGATGAATCAATTGAACTTATAAAGAAGAACTGCGGGCACTTAAAACACCTGATTATTGACGGATTAAGAATAAAAGAACATTCTACTCACTTTAATTTTTTGCAGGCTCTTGAAGCAGCGTCGAAAATTGGTGGAGATAATATCTGGGTAACACACGTGACCCACAATGAATCTCACAAACAAATTACAGAATATTTACAGGAACACAGAAAAGATTTTTCCAGCTTAAGCAAAACAGAAAGTATTCTTCCTGCCTATGACAGACTGGTTATAAATACTTAAAAATAGATTTTACTGTTAAAAAAAATAACCCCGGGACGAAATCTCGGGGTTTTTAGTTCTAGTAGAAAACTTAGTTCTTAGCTTCAGTTGTCTTTGGAACTCTAACTTTCTTGTCAACAAATCCACGGCTAAGACAGTTTGAACATACTTTAAGTGTTCTTACTTCTCCGTTAGGAAGAGTAGCTTTCACACTGTGAAGATTTGGTCTCCAAGTTCTGCGTGTATGGTTATAAGATTTACTTACTTTATTTCCAGACATAACGCCTTTTCCACAAACATCACACATTCTAGACATTTTCTTTATCCTTCCTTATATAAAACAGTTTTCCCACACAATATACGATAGTTTAGTAAGAATATAAAAAATACCAAAAAAAGTCAATCTATGAAACTTGAATTTCCTTAAAATCACTTTCCATAAGTATTTTCAATATCCCTGATCTGATCTCGAAGAGCCGCAGCCTGTTCATATTCCATTCTTTCTGCACAGGCAGACATTTCTTCTGTAAGCCTTTTAATAAGTTTTTTACGATCTGAAACCTTAAACAGATTTGCACCTTTTTTAAGTACTTCAAGATCAATTGCCGCTGTATCCTGAGCTTCTTCTTTCTGGTGTTCAAGAATATCTGAAATTGCCTTTTTAACAGTTGTAGGAGTAATTCCATGTTCTTTATTATAAGCTTCCTGAACTTCCCTTCTGTGTTTTGTTTCTTTTATGGCAGCTTCCATGGCAGGCGACATATGATCTGCATACATAACCACACGTCCTTCTGCATTTCGGGCTGCACGTCCAATAATCTGAATTAAAGATGTTTCTGAACGAAGGAAGCCAATTTTATCTGCATCAAGAAGAGCAATAAAACTTACTTCCGGCAAATCGATACCTTCTCGCAAAAGGTTAATTCCAATAAGAACATCAATTTCACCAGTTCGTAAAGATTTTAAAATTTCAACACGTTCAAAAGTATCAATCTCAGAATGGATATATTTAACTTTCAGCTTAAGTTCCGTCAAATAATCTGTAAGATCTTCCGCCATCTTTTTAGTTAAAGTCAAAATAAGACTGCGTTCATTTTTTTCAATTCTGTCTTTAACTTCTTTGTAAATATCTTCCATCTGACCTTCGCTTGGTCTAACTTCAACAATAGGATCAAGCAAGCCGGTTGGTCTGATTATCTGCTCAACAACCTGGGTGCTCTGTTTAACTTCTTCAGGACGAGGTGTTGCAGTTACATAGATAATCTGATTCATTTTGGCATCAAATTCTGCTTTTTTAAGAGGCCTGTTATCAAATGCTGATGGCAGACGGAATCCAAAATTTATAAGATTTTGCTTACGGCTTCTGTCTCCTTCATACATGGCACCAATCTGAGGGACTGTAACATGAGCTTCATCAATAAAGCATAAAAAATCATCAGGGAAATAATGAAGCAAAGTGGCAGGAGGTTCTCCCCTTGAACGCCCCGAAATTGGTCCTGAATAATTTTCAATTCCCGGACAAGTCCCCATTTCCTTGAGCATTTCTATATCATAAGTTGTGCGGGTTTTTAAGCGGTCCGCTTCTATGATTTTTCCTTCACGCTGAAATTCTTCCACCCGCTCTTCCATTTCTTTTTGAATGCGGTCACAGGCAGAAATCAAGGTATCACGGGGAACAACAAAGTGTTTTGCAGGATAAAATACCGTTTCATCCAGTTCGCCTGTGACATTTCTGTTCATAACATCAAAGCGGCAGATTTTTACAACTTCATCCCAGTCTAATTCAATTCTATAAGCTTCATCAGTTTCCATGTATGGTGGAAAAACTTCGATTACATCACCCTTTATGCGGAAATTTCCACGCTCAAGAACATCATCATTACGAGAATATTGAAGTGAAATTAACTGATCTGCAAATTTTTTGGTATCAAGAGACTGTCCAGTTTCTACATGAACACGCATTCCCTTGTAAACATCAGGCATACCAAGACCATAAATACAGCTGACTGTTGCAACTACAATTACATCTCGTCTTTCCATAAGGCTGTAAGTTGCTTTTAAACGAAGCTGATCTATTTCGCGGTTTATATCACAATCTTTTTCAATGTACAAATCCCGGGCTGCGACATATGCTTCCGGCTGATAATAATCATAATATGAAACAAAATATTCTACGGCGTTATTTGGAAAAAACTGCTTAAATTCACGGTAAAGCTGGGCAGACAAGGTTTTATTATGACTGATGATTAAAGTTGGACGCTGAACCTTTTCGATAATTTTTGCCATTGTGAAAGTTTTTCCAGAACCGGTAACACCTTTTAAAGTCTGAAACCGGTCTCCCCTGAGAAATCCTTCACTTAATTTTTCGATTGCCTGTTCCTGATCCCCGCTTGGTTCATAAGGAGAAACTACTTCAAATTTTCTCATTCAATTATTCGCTTAATGTTAGTTTTACTGTTATATCTTTTCTGTTTCTATGAACAACTACTGTAATTACATCTCCAGGCTTTTTTGATTCCAGAGCGGAATAATAATCTGCAATTGAAGTGATTTTAATATCATCAATTTTTGTAATTACATCACCACCAACATAAATTATATCCCGGCGAGAACCATAATAAGCTGCTTCTGTACCGCCCTTTATTCCAGCCTTTTCTGCATTTCCATTTTTTTCTACCTCAGAAATAAGAACCCCTTCTGAAATATCAAGACCTGCATACTGGGCAATTCTTCTGCTTAACTGAACGATTGTTGCATCAATCTGACCACGCTGAACTTTTCCGTACTTCAATAGATCGGCGACAACACGAATAGCAGTTTCGGAAGGAACGGCAAATCCAACTCCTGCAGAACTTCCCGAACTAGACTTAATCATTGTATTAATTCCAATCATTCGTCCATTTGAATCAAGAAGAGGACCGCCTGAATTACCAGGATTGATTGCGGCATCCGTTTGAACCATATTTCTGATTATGCGGTTGTTTGAATTCTGAATTGGACGACCTAAACCAGAAACAATACCGGTTGTCATTGTTCTTTCCAAACCGAAAGGATTTCCAATCGCAATAACCTTCTGTCCAACTTTTAAAGATTTAGAATCACCAAAAGAAATTGTCTTTAGTTCCATTCCTTCCGGTGGTGTAAATTTTATTACTGCAAGATCACTGTCTAAATCCTGCCCTACAACTTCTGCTTCATACTGAGTTCCATCAAAAAGTGAAACATAAATTTTTGTTGCATCCTGAATTACATGAACATTGGTGAGAATATATCCTCTTTTATCAATGATAGAACCTGAACCTGAACCACCATCCTGAACATATGGCTCAAGAAACCAGTCATAGGCAACAACTTTTGTATTAATGTTAACAACAGCTTCGTTACAAAGATCATAAACACTAATATTCTGATTTTCATCCTGAGTAAAAACTGTATTTGAAACAGGCATAGTAAAATCAGAAAGCGAGTTTTCAGACTGTACTGCTTCAAAAGTTTCCTCCTGATTAGCTACAGAAGGATTTTCCAAAGCGATGTTTTCTGCTTCTGGAGAAGAGTTAGATTTATTTGTTTTTCTACCCAAAGAAAAAAAGATAGATGCACTTAAAACAACTGCAAGCAAAACAGAGAAAGATGTAATTTTGAATAATTGAGAACGTGAATAAAGTTTCATACGTATAATTTAATAAAACACAAGGAATTAAACAACAAAAAAAATTCCCTACTGAGGCTCTAAAATTACTTTATAAGTTAAAGAATAGCCTGCTTTTGCACTTATATAATAAATTTGATTTTTACAGCCCTTTTTACGAACTTCAAGAATATAATCGGAAGGAAGAAGATTTTTTACTGTAAGTCTGGTTTTCCCCTGATAAACCCGGTTCAAATAAACGCTTGCAGATGGCAAATTACATTCAATCACCAGATTTGCACGATTTTCACCACCGGACAGTTCCTTTTTGGAAACGGCTTCAAGAAAAATGATTTCCTGAGGGATATCCTGTGATTTTTCCTGAGGAATAACTTCTTCTGTTTCCGCAGATTCCTCCTGAACCTGAGCAAAAAGGCCTGTAAATTCTGATAATAGGAAAACTGCAAAAATCAGGAAAAATTTCTTCATAACAACATTCTATTCTACTCATCTTCCGAAAACAAGATATGATTCTCCAGAAAGCTGAAATAATTTTCGCAATCTATTATTACATGATCCAGCAGTTCAATCCCAATTATTCGGGAGGCCTGAAGCAGAATTCTGGTAGTTTCTACATCTTCATCGGAAGGCTTACAATTCCCTGAAGGATGATTATGACAGACAATTATTGCCGCAGCATTTTCTTTTATTGCCTGACAAAAAACCTCGCGGGGGTGAATAAGGGTCCGGTTCAAAGTTCCGACAGAGACACAATGAATCTGGATAATCTCATGTCCACCATTTAAAGTAATTACCAGAAAATGTTCCCTCTGACTGACGGCGTAATTTCTCACAAAAGGAATTACATCCTGGGGAGTACGTATAGGAGCTTTAAGATGATTGTTACGCCGTCTACCTAATTCAATCGCAGCAGCCACCGCCAAAGCTTTTCCTTCACCAACCCCCTTAATTTTCTGTAAGTTTTCTATTATTTCACCATCATCAGACTGATCCAGCGTCTCGACAATTCTATTCGCAAGAA
>CAMPAL010000111.1 GCA_946631855.1 uncultured Treponema sp.
ACCAACAAAGGCAGTAACTGACTTTTCTGGTGCCATAATCAGGGTGTCCATAAGAGTCAGGCCAATGCGTGTACAAGGCAGAAGACGGAAAAAATCTTTCTGCATTTCTAAAGGTACATCTCCATATCCTGGACTGTAGCGGGGGCGGGTAGAAAAACCTTCTGCCTCCGCTAATTTTTTTATTTCCTTATTTACAAGATCAACTACTTCTTCAATATACATTGCACCGGTTGCCTGCAAAATGCTTGCATAAACTGAATCAAGAGAAGTGTATTTTCGGATTAAGGCATCTACCTGTGGACCAATTGTTGCAGCCATAAGAGCAACTTTTTTACATTTTTTAAGATTTGCTCCCAGGTCTTTAGAATGTAAGGTTACATCTGCAAAGGTGATTTTATAAATATCTCTGCCTGTTTCATCTTTTTTTTCAAGCTGGCAGTCCAAATCAAAAACTTCAAAAACTGCCTGTGGCTTTAGAACAGCCTGCATCTCACTAGCTGCCTTTTTCATAAGATCCGAAACATCAGCGTCGGGTGGTGTAGTCCGTCTGTAGCCCAAATATCGAGCTACCTCTTTGAAGTTGGGTGAGAAATTCTTGCTGTCTGGAAATATAAAACTTGCACTCATACTATAAAATTAATATCGGATTTTTTTGTAAATCTTTTGCTATTATTTTATAAGAAAAATAAATCAATGAATATTAAATATTGGATTTAACTTGCCATCTTTTTTTTGCGGTCGAATTTTTCGACTGCAAATCGTCTTCATTATGGATTAAAAGGTCTTTGCTCATTTATATTACTCCCACAATAACTGTAGTCCGTTTTCTTCGTATTGCTGGAATTTTGCATTATTACTGATTAATACTAAATTATTGCGTATTGCTGTTTGAATCAGGATTTGGTCAAATGGATTCTTGTGATTTTCTTTTAATGGAATTTGCCCAATGCTTACATAATCATAAGGAGATAAAGTGAGTATGGTATAATTAAATTGCTGTGCTATGTGAGGAAGTTGAGGAACACTGATGCCTTTTAAATCCAGTTTCTTGGCTTGATTTTTTAGAGCAATTTCCCAAAAACTTATAGAGCTTAAATAAATCTTATTTTCTTCATTTTCTAGTATTTCAATAACATGAGGTTTTAATTTTGAGGTATCAAGAAGTGAACAGAGAAAGATATGTGTATCAATTAAGTATTCCATAAGTCGCTCCTACATTAGGTCGTTCATGTCATTAAAAAGAGTTTCTGGTGTAAATTCAAAGTTTTCATCTTCCCAATAACTGGCTTTTTCGTTGTACAGGCCAAGTGGTCTTTTTTTTCTTTTGCTGGATTCCGTATATTTTGTAAAGCGAGCCACAGGCTTTTTAGCACGGCCGTACAAAATCTGAATTTCTTCGCCCTGCATAACTTCTTCCAGAACTGAGGAAAAATGTGCTTTAAAATCACCAACTGTCATTTGTTTCATACCTATAAGATATGGTTAACTTGTCAAGTTGTCAAGTTTAAAAATGTTGAATTAATAGTTAATATGTTTGTCAGGTTTGCACCGGATGTACGACAGGTTGCCATTCTGGCTGTACTAATCTCTGGACAAAAACTACTATGGATTTTTGAAATAAACTGTGCTAAATTTATAATTGCTGGAGGTTAATATGATGTATCCATACATGACATTACCTGATGATACAGAGATTACTCATTCAGATATTATAAATAATAATGGTAAAGAACAGGTTCAGGTTTATATAGAGACTCCTATTGAAGGTGGTTTTAAGGATGCAACATGTATTTTGCCTGATTATGAATGGACAGTTCATGGTTATACTGAAGAAGAAATGAAATATTTTAAGGACTTTGTAGAAAAGGCCGCTCATCTGTTCTTTAAGTTTGCAAGAAGTAAGGGATTCGAAAATGCCGCAAATTTTTAGTATAGGTTCATATCTGGTTTATTTCTGGTCAAATGAAGGTGAACCATTGGAACCTATTCATGTTCATATTGCCAAAGGAAAACCAGAAAAGAATGCGACAAAAATATGGATTACAAAATCTCTTCATTGTGTTGTATGCAATAACAATTCTCAAATTCCGTCTCATATATTAAACAACCTTTTGGAAATTATAGAAAACCGAGCTTTTGAAGTGGTTTCAAAATGGCATGAACGTTTTGGAGATATTCACTTCTATTGCTAACTTCTTTATCTAACCCTCTAAATTCGCTAAAATAAATTTCATGGAAAATTACAAGAAAGAATTTATTGATTTTATGGTGCGCTGCGAAGTGCTTAAGTTCGGGTCGTTCACTTTAAAGAGTGGAAGACAGTCTCCTTTTTTTATGAATGCGGGGGCTTATGTAACTGGTGGACAGCTTGCACAGCTTGGAAAATATTATGCTCAGGCCATTCATGATAATTTTGGTGATGATATCGATGTATTCTTTGGGCCTGCTTACAAGGGAATCCCTCTGGCGGTTGTAACTGCAGTTGCTTACAGTGAACTTTACGGAAAAGAAATTAAATACTGCTGTGACCGCAAGGAAGAAAAAGACCACGGTGCAGATAAAGGCGCAATCCTTGGTTATAAGATTAAGGACGGCGACCGTGTTGTGATTATTGAAGACGTAACAACAAGCGGAAAATCAATTGAAGAAGTTTATCCAAAAATCAAGGCACTGGAAACTACTCCAGGCAGCATAAAAATTGTTGGTGAGATTGTAAGTCTGAACCGCGAAGAGCGTGCTCCAGACAGCGACAAGGCTGCCCTTGATGTAATTACAGAAAAATACGGTTTCCCAGCTCGTGCAATTGTTTCAATGAGCGATGTTGTTGATGCACTTTATACAAATGGTGATAAGAAAATCATCACAGAAGAAATTAAAAAAGAGCTGGATGCTTATTACACTCAGTGGGGTGTGTAAGGAATTTTATGAAAAAAAAATCATTATATGTTTTTTTATTTGCTATATTTTTACTTGCGGGATGTTCTAAAAAAAATGTTGCTGGTGGTAAAACTGGGACTGTAGAACTGGAAGCTCCTCAGCGAATTGTTGCTCTTTCACCAGCTTCTGTAGAAATCCTTTTTGCAGTTGGGGCTGGAAATCAGGTTGTGGCGGTTTCTGATTTGACAGACTATCCACCAGAAGCTGTTTCTCTTCCTAAAGTTGGTGGTTTTGATGGAAAAACTTTGAGCATGGAAAAAATTATTTCTTTCAAACCAGATCTTGTTTATCTTACTGAAGGAATGCATAATTTTTTAATTCAGGAACTTGAAGCCAACAAAATTGCCTATTTTATTTCTAATGGTACTTCTATAGCTGCTGTTGAAAAAGAAATCCTTGATATCGGGAAACTTACTGATCATGACAAAGAAGCAAAAATCCTTGTAGCCGAAATGAAACAGAAACTTGCCTCATTTGGAGCTTCAGAAGATAAAGTTTCTCCTTCAGTTTATTATGAAGTCTGGAACTCTCCTTATATGTCCTGCGGAAATTCCTCTTTCATTAATGATGTAATTAATTGTGCAGGTGCAGTAAATCTTTTTTCAGACATGAGCGATGCATATCCTCTGGTTAGTGAAGAATCAATTATTGTAAGAAATCCTGATGTAATTTTAATCACCGCAAGCTCGGGCCTTACTGCAGAGTCGGTGTATGCCCGTAATGGCTGGTCAGATATTTCTGCTGTAAAAAATCATAAAGTTTATGTGATTGATGATAACCTTTACAGCAGACCTGGTCCTAGAATAGTTGAAGCAGTTCTTTCACTGGAAGATATAATTAAATGAAAAATAATTCAGTATCCAAAAATTTATTAAAAATGTTGATTTTTCTGGTTTGTCTTTTTCTTGCATTAATTCTGGCACTTTCGCTTGGTGCAGAAAAAATCAAACCATCAGTAATTTTTGGCGGTGGTGATAAGTTTGATAACATCATCTTATGGCAGTTAAGACTTCCCCGTGTACTTCTTGTGCTTATAACAGGAATCCTTCTTGGCGGTAGTGGTGCAGTTTTTCAGATGTTTTTCCGAAATCCACTTGCTGAACCAGGTCTTATGGGAATTAGTGCCGGTGCTACATTAGGAGCTGTTATAGCAGTAACAATTGGATTTACAGGAATTGCCATAACAGGAAAGTCTTCCATATTTACTGGTGGAAGTTTCAGTCTTATTTTAATTTCGCCAATTAATTTTTTTGCTTTTTTGGGTGCTCTTCTTTCAGGCCTTCTGGTAACGCTGCTTGCTTTCAGTCGGGCTGGAAAAAATTCTTCTATCATGCTGCTTTTGTGTGGTACAGCTCTTGGAACATTTTATTCTTCTGTAAGTTCAATGGTTTTACTCACCAGCAATAAGGAACTCCATTCAATCTATACATGGATTTTAGGAAGTTTCAGCGGTCGTGGCTGGAATGAATTTTTCTTTATTTTGATTCCTTCTATTCTTTCAATCATAATTATGTTTTGTATTTCGCGTCCACTTGATTTACTGTCTGGTGGCGAAACTTCGGCCGCTTCTCTTGGTGTGGAAGTTAATAAACTTAGAATTCTGGTTTTGATTGCAGGCAGTCTTGCCGTAAGTTCTGCAGTCTGTTCAGGAGGAACAATTAGTTTTGTAGGATTGATTGCACCTCATATTGTAAGAAAAATTATTGGTCCAAAAGCCCGAATGCTTATTCCGTTTAGTATGATTTTTGGTGCCATCCTCCTCCTTCTGGCCGATACTCTTGCAAGAATTATGATTGCACCAGCTGAACTTCCTGCGGGAATTATTACTGCAATTCTTGGCGTTCCATTCTTTTTATCACTTTGTCTTAAAAAATAATTCTGGAGAAAGGTATGAGTTCTTTGAATGCAAAAGAGATACAGGCTTCTTATAAAAGTGGCAGATTTACTAAAGAGGTTTTAAAAGATTTGAATCTGTCTTTAGAAACTGGTGAATTTGTCTGCCTGTGTGGTCCTAACGGCTGCGGAAAATCAACTCTGCTTTCCATTCTTGCCGGACTTGAAAATCCTTTGCTTGAGGTAAATGGTCAGGTTCTTTTGGATCATCAGCTGTTAAAATCCTTTAAGGCGTCAGAAAGAGCAAAAAATATTTCTTACATGCAGCAGACAGAAACTTCAACCTGGGATTTCACTGTTTTTGATTATGTTCTTCAGGGGCGTTTTTCACATTCTCATGGTGGTCATTATTCAAAGGCTGATATGGAACTTGTTTCTTCTGTGCTTGAAGAAATGAAACTGTCGGATTTTGCTGAGCGTACAGTTCACACCTTGTCTGGTGGAGAATTTCAAAAAGTCAGGATAGCCCGCTGTCTTGCACAGGAACCAAAATTCATGCTTTTAGATGAACCTGCTGCCAGTCTTGATTATGTATTTGAACCTCATCTTATGTCTTTTTTGAAAAATCTTGCATACGAAAAAAATATTGGAATTATGATTAGTGTGCATGATATAAATCTTGCAAAAACTTATGCTGATAAAATAGTTCTTCTTTCTAAAGAAAAAAATATTCTTTCCGGAAAATCTGTTGATATAATGACTTTAGAAAATTTAAAAAATACATTTGGGGTGGAATTTCAATGTCAAAAAATAGACTGTTTTCAATCATTACAATAATCTGCTTTGCTTCAATCATTTTTATTCCAATTGGTCTGGTAACTATGTGGTTTTTCACCAGCTGGAAGAAAAAACTGAAGTTTATTTTGTCAGGTGCTTCAACTCTGCTTTATATTGTGATTGTAGCCCTTCTTCTTATGCTTGAACCTTCTTACAACACAAAAGGAATTTCCCTGCCTTTTTCATCAAATGCAGGTCAAACAGCTTTTGAAACATCTTCTTACGGAAAAGCAAAAGACGCCGAAGATATTGAAGCTGACTCTACCAGTAAAACTGATGAAAAAAAAGAAACTGAACCTGAAGAAGAACGTCTGCCTCGTGGTGTAAAAAAACAAAAGGATAAAGTTTCTGGAAGACCTTTCTACACCATAATGTTCTTCCTTTTTATGCTCTTTTTAATTATCTGGCAGAACATGAAATCTAAAACAAAGAAAATTGGCTATGAAAATCCATATGTAGATACAAATCAGTATAAATTGCCGCTTGCAGAAGATGCAAAAATGCCTATGGTTCATTTTTTAAAGTTGAAGATGAATGCAGGCGAAAAAATCTATTATGCTACAGAAACTGTTCAAAAAGATAATCAGGGCGATTTTGTTGTTACAAATCAGAGGGTGGTTGTTTTTGGAAAAACAGGTGATTATGAATTCCCGATGAATGCTTTAACAGCAGTTTCATCGGTATCAAATTCAGTCATGCTTTTGACTTGTGGTGACAGAAAGTATTACATCTTTATGCCAGAAAATCAGATGAAGTACGCCCTGGCAGTAATTCGCTGGGCATATTCAAAGGTTACAAATTAAACTGTCTGTCTTCTTCCTTTTCTGCTTCTTTGTAGAGGATGGAAACATTTCCAATTATGCGAACCAGGGTAGCACCTGAGTTTTCGCACATTTGATTTGTTAGTTCAATTTTGTCTTCCTTGTATTCGTTGAACTTTACCTTAATCAGTTCATGTGCAGCTAAAGAAGAGTTGACCATCTGCTGAACGCCTTCAGTCAATCCGGCTCCGCCTACAATTACTACTGGCTGTAAGTCGTGTGCTGCTTTTTCAAGAATTTTTCTCTGTTTGCTATTTAATTCCATAATGCACTCCATTTTAGTGATTAAAGCAGGTGAACGCAACCATAGGCAGTATCTTGGTAAGTCTTAAAATCATTTATATAGGTCTGTCCCTTTTCTGAAAGTTCATAAAGTCTTTTTGCTTTTCCGTCTGGGCTTTTTACCAGAGGATTAATATAGCGTTGTTTTACCTTAAGATTTACGCAAAAATACTCATCTTCTGGAAGGCCCTGGTCGCGGTGTTCAATAAAAGTCATATTTCTGAAAGTATAATAAAGCCTTGCAAGTTTTGAAGATTTCTTTTCGAGTGCCTCTTCAAGTTTAGCAATAACCTGACTTTCACTCAGAGTCATAAAATCACTTTCGGTCAGAATTCCTGTGTCTACAGCCTGATTCATAATTGCACCAAGCATGTTTAGGGCGAGTTTGTTTTCGTTTAGCTGGAGGATATGGCCAATCATACAAAAATGGCGGCAGTATTCTTCTGCAATTTCAAGAGTTTTGAATCCTAGTTCCGGCTGTCCCTCTTCATTTGTCAAAACTTCTATATCATTATAGCAGGTTCGGATTTCGTCCATAGTCCAGGAACCGTCCAGAGCCATTCCAGAAGGGAACATATATTCCAGACGGTCTGCACTTAATTGCGGAATTTCATTATCTGCAACAGGATAAATGTGGTAGTCCTCTATTTCGCTGGAAGTTATACCGTCCGATTGGAGAAGTTTTTGCAATTCTTTATCTGAGCGGATCATTGCGGCGGTAGGGCCTTCTGTTAGAGTTTGAGTCAGGGCATCTCCTTTTCTAAAGTCAGAAACATGGCTGAATACCGAGGTGGATATATCATGAAAAAGTCCTGCCAGTGTTTGTGCCTTATCATGTGTAAAATGCCAGATAATAAGTGCAACTCCAATGCTATGGTCCAAACGGGAATAGTAAAGTCTGTTTTTATAAAGCTTAGTCCAGTCTGTTCCGCATAAAAGACCAATGCCCTTTAGACGCTGCAGACTGTTCAGTTTTATGTATTTATCTAAAAAATCTGGATAGTCTTCAGGCGGGCAGAGAATTTTGTGATATTGAGTTAAATCGTATTCACGCAGAGGATGTTGTGCCAGCATGGTTTTCCAGTCATACTGGCTGTAATAATTTTTCAGCATTTTATTTTTTTATCATCACATCCAGCTGGTTGAATGGAATAGAAATATTTGCTTCGTCCAAAACCTTTTTAATTGCTATATAAAGGTCATTCTTTGTCTGGAGGAAATCTGCTGGCTTAAACCATACTGCAACTACAAGATTAATACTGCTGTCTGCAAAACCGTCAAACCATACTGCGGGGGCTGGATCTTTCAAGACTGTTGGACAAAGTTCTGGAGCTTTTTTCAATGTTTCCAGAGCAAGCTTCATATCGGTAGAGTAATCAACACCAACATTCAAAGTAAGACGTCTTTTGTTGTGGTAAGAATTATTTGTTAAATTGCTGTTAATAATTGTTGAGTTTGGAATACGTACCATCTGATTGTCGTAGGTGTGTACCCTGATTGAAAGGAGTTTTACTTCATCAACAATACCTGTAACATCTCCAACAATGATTGTGTCTCCAACGTGGATTGAACCTTCTGTAAGTACAAAAAGTCCGCTTATAAGATTGCTGACAGAAGTCTGGGCTGCAAAACCGATTGCAACTCCGGCAATTCCTGCAGCACCCCAAATAGCCTTAAGAT
>CAMPAL010000112.1 GCA_946631855.1 uncultured Treponema sp.
AATTGCATAACGCAAAAACTGCCATCTGAGCTTAATCTTAATTCTGTCCGGATTTATGGAAAAGAAGGTGGGGATGTTCCTGAAGCGGTGTATGAAGCTTTGTATGCCGCAAGTGTTTACTACAAGTGGCGGGATAATGCCCAGAAATTGATTGTTCTGATTGGTGATGCAGAACCCCATCCTGTTCCAAGAGGAAGTGGAAAATACTCTAAGGATTATGTTCTTAGTCTGGCAGAAAGTAAGAACATAAAGATTCGTTCTATCCTTCTGCCAAAAGACTAAAAATTATTCAGCTTCTTTTGCAAGTTTTGCTTCAATTTCGTGAAGTTTCTTTTCTGGAATCTGAGAAATTCCAATTTCTGCCAGTTTTTTATGTTTTGCTGGTAAAATGCCTGCGTTGTAATCATACAGACTAATTAATTCTTTGAAAGTTTTGTATGCATTTTCATATTTATGCTGTTTGATGTAAACGTGTCCAATTTCATATTTTGCTTCTGCATATACAGAAGGGTTTGTTCCAAAGCGGTTGATTGCTTCTTCGTAGTAGTAAAGGGCAGTTTTGTAGTTGTTATCTGTAACAGCATTTTGTCCGTACTGAATAATCTGGGCAGCTGTTTTATTCTGTGGAATTTCTTTAACTGTTGCACATGAGATTACAGCAAGGCTTGTTAGAATCATTGTAAAAAGAATAGATATTTTTTTCATAATTTAGAGTTTACCTCAACTTTTAAGTGTTTTTCAATAGTACTTCTCTATCAACCATTTTTGAAATTATTTTTAGAGGTTTCCATAAGACTTTTAATTTGATAAAATAACCACAAATGAAAAGGATTGTCTTCTTTTTTTTACCACTTGTTTTAATTCTTTTTTTTGCAGGTTGTGCATCAAATCAGCTGTCTAATACAGAAAATAAACAAACTGAAGAAAAGTTACGTTTTGAAGACTGGAAATATAAAGGTTTTGGATATGAACTTCCAGATTGGGTTGAGCCGGCCATTGAAGAAAAAAAGTCAAAAGTTATAAAATATCAGCCGGAATTAGCAGATTCTACAGTTGAGATTTTTTCTGGAAGAGGAATAAATATAGATCAGGCAGATGCCGCTGCAAAAGAAGCTGCGTCGAATGCAATGGCAGAAAGTGGCCAGATTTATGAACTGTATGATAATTATTGGGTAAAAGAATGGGGCGAGGTGGAAAGCCCTTATATATCAGTATATATATATTATTTGAAATAGGAGTTAATTAGTATGAAGGTATTAGTTATTGGTGGTGCAGGTTATATTGGTAGTCATGTTGTAAAAGAACTGATGAAAGCTGGTCACAAAGTTACTGTATTTGATAATCTTTCCAGCGGTTTGAGAGAAAATCTTTTTCCTCAGAATGATTTTATTTATGGAAACATTTTGATTCCAGAAAATCTTGAAGATGCTTTTTCTCAGGGCTTTGATGCTTTTGTTCATCTTGCTGCATTTAAAGCTGCCGGTGAATCGATGGTTAAACCTGAAAAATATTCTGTAAACAACATTACAGGAACTTTGAACATTATGAATGCAGCAGTTAAATTCAATTGCAAAAAGATGATTTTCTCTTCATCTGCTGCAACTTTTGGTGAGCCACAGTATCTTCCAATCGATGAAAATCATCCTCAGAATCCTATTAACTACTACGGATTTACAAAGCTCGAAATTGAACGATTTATGACCTGGTATGATCAGCTTAAAGGTCTCAGATTTGCAGCTTTACGTTATTTCAACGCTGCTGGTTATGATCCTGAAGGTGAAATTACAGGTCTTGAACAGAAACCTGAAAATCTTCTTCCACGCGTAATGGAAGCAGCTCTTGGTCAGAGAGAACTTAAAATTTTTGGTACAGATTATGATACTCGTGATGGAACTTGTATTCGTGATTATGTTCACGTAACAGATCTTGCAAGAGCTCATGTAATGGCTCTGGAATATATCACAAAAAATGATAAGAGTTTGAAGTTAAATCTTGGTACTGAAAAGGGAACTACAGTTAAAGAAATTATTGAAGCTGCCCGCAAGATTACAGGAAAGCCAATTCCTGCTGGTGAAGAAGCTCGCCGTCCTGGAGATCCTGCAAGTTTGTATGCAACTTCAAAAATGGCAAAAGAACTGCTCGGTTGGGAACCAAAGTATTCTGATGTTGATACTCTGGTTAAAACAACCTGGAATGCATATCTTGCAAATAAGAAATAAGTCTTATTTGAAAAATTCTATGAGTGTAAGGGCGTCTTTTTTAAGATAGTCTATTACACAGTATTCGTTAGGCTGGTGGCACATGTTATCAAGTGTGCTCCAGACTACAGCATCAATGCCTTCGCGGCGAAGTTCTGCTCCGACAGTCCCTCCACCAATGCCAATAAATTCTGCATCAATTTTATGAGCTGTTTTTATAGCTTTGGCAAGTTTCTGGGCAACTGGAGCAGAAACTGGTGTTGCCGGTGACTCTGATTTTTGTGGAGTCTGGTATTCAATTTTCACACCATGTGCTTTTTCAACTTCTCTGCAAATCTTATCAACTTCTTTTAGAACTTCCGAAATACTGTAACAAGGTAAAATTCTACAGTCAAAACAAAGGGTCTCTTCGCCAGGAATAATGTTGATTGAATCTACATTTTTGAGATGTTTGGTAGGCTGGAAGGTAGAATAATTTGGGGTGAATAAATCATCCTTTTTGCTAAATACTTTTTCCAGCTGGTTGATTTTTACACCTAAATCGCAGGCTGCAAGACAGGCATTCGCACCTGCATCAGGCATACTTCCATGTGCCTGTTTTCCCTGAATATGAACCTGCAGCCAGAGAATATTTTTTTCGGCAACTTCGATGGTTCGTCCTTCTGAATCGCCTCCATCAGGAATAAGGATTAAATCTTCTTTTTTGAAAATTTTTTTCTCTCGTAAAAGCCAGATTACGCCATATTCACTGCCATTTTCTTCATCTGCGGCAAACAGCAGTTTGATTGTGTGCTGGGGAACGATATTATTTTCCAGATAATAGAGGGCTGCAAAAACTGCACTGCAAAGTCCCTGCTGATCATCTTCTACTCCACGACCGTAAAGTTTTCCATCTTTTTCCACCACCGCCCATGGATCCGAATTCCAGAGTTTAATGTCTCCAACAGGAACAACATCTGTGTGGGCAATAACCCAGACGCAAGTTTTATCATCTTTTCCGGGAATGGTTGCCACAAGGGATGGTCTGGAGCCTGAAGAAACTCTTGAATCTGGAGCTTCATAACGTTCAATATTTTTAAAACCCTTTTCTTTAAGCCAGTTTTCAAGGGCATTTGCTTTTTCAGTTTCACCATCTCCGCCACCTTCAGGAGCAATTGCAATGTGGGATGTCAGCATTTTTTCAAGGTTAATTATTTCCTGCTGTTTTGAATCTAAAAATTCTTTTGGTGAGACCATATTCTTTTCTCCAGTTTGTTATTTTTATCTGATTTTTAAGAAAATTCCTAATACTGCACAGGTAATCAGAATTTGCATAATCATAAATTTGAGTAAAACCTGGGTTGGTGACCAGCCTTTGTTTTTACGCATGTGATCGTGCAGAGGGAATCTTATATTTTCGAAAATTTTGATTTTGAAGAAGCGGAGAAGGGCAACTTTTAAAAGTCCCATTCCACCGTTTACAAAAATGATTGATGAAGTAGCAAGAATGATAAATGGGTTTCCGCTTACCATTACACAAACACCAATAAAGTATCCGAGGGCACGGCTTCCTGCGTCACCCATAAGACAGTTACTTGGAAAAGCATTGTGCCACAGATAGCCCATTACAAGTCCTGCCATGATAAAAGCCATCATACCCCAGTTTGCACCAGACTGAAGAGTTGGAAGAAGCAGATAAGCAGCAATATCTTTGTGTCCTAAAATGAAATAGAAAAGAACTCCCAGGGTAATAAGGGCAATTAAAACCAGAGAAGAAGATAAGCCGTCAACACCATCAGTACAGTTAGTTGTGTTAATTGAAGCCCAGAGCATGATGGTTGTAATAACGATATAAACTACAGGATGAACAACTACTTCGCTTGAAATAAAAGGAAGCCAGAATTTAACTACTCCGTCTGGAGAAATCTTTTTTAAGCCATAGTAAAGAATAAAAGCTGTAATCACACTGATTGCGAGGTCTAAGGCACCTTTTAAATATTCACCCCAGGAAGTGGTACTTCTGTCATCAAGAAAGCCTGTGAGCATTGTAACCCAGGTAAGAAGGACTACAGAGGCTCTGGTAAGATTCATTGGGCAGAAGAGGAAGGTGATTAAAACAAAGAGGGTTATAAAAATTGAACCGGCTCCTGTTGGTTTTCCTTTTGCGGCTTCTGCATTTTCTTTAAGTGTAAATTCACGGCCTCTGTCATGAGGAAGCCAGTTGTAAAATTTAGGAATTAATTTAAGTGCAAGAAAAAATCCCAGATAAAGGGCAAGTGTTATGAGCACTGCATATGATGATAAAAGACGTGCAGGTCCCCAGAATGATTGTAAATATTGACCAAGATAGTAAAGCATTTTATTCCCCTGATTTAATGCCAGATTTAGAATGAGATGTGAGTCATGCCTGTGAATACCATGACAATTCCCCGTTCATCACAATAATTAATAAATTCATTATCGGCAGGAGTTCCTCCTGTCTGAATGATTGCTGTAATTCCGGCATCAATAAGTTTTTTTATTGGCTCTTCAAATGGAATTGTTGAGTCAGAAATCAGAACATCGCCAAGTGAATTGTCGAGTTCAGAAGCTTGCTCTCCGTTTGTTTCCTGCTTCTTGTGTTCAAGCTGGCTGATTGCAGTTTCGTAAACAACATTTAAGGAACGGTTTACAGAACTACAGCCCTGGGCAACTCCTGCAATAGCATTGTTTTTAAGCAAAACGCTGGAGTAGGATCTTGCACCCATTACAAGAAGCATTCCAAAGGCCATTTCATCAGTTTTGAATTGTGATGGACGGTTCTTTGTTCTTACGTGCCAGTGTTCAAACAGTTCAGAATCTCTTGTCTGGAGCAAAATACCACCATGAATCATTTTTCCTGACAGGCTGATATTTGAAACTTTGGCAGAAGGAATGAGTCTGATGTTTTTGTTCAGTGATAAAATCTGTTTAGCATCGGAAGTAAAACTTGGTGCTACAACTGCTGAAAAACTTCCTTTGATAATTTCCTGGGCTGCAGGTGCATCAATTACGGCACTGCAGGCAAGAACTGCATCGGTGATGTTTTCTGTATCGTAAGTGTAAGTATTTTTAAAGGAGTCTACCACATTTGTAGAAAGGGAAGCTCCAATAATTGCTTCAAATTTAATTGCTATTGTAAAAACAGTTCCTGTAAGCGGAGTGAACTGAGTTGTAAAATCATATCCGTCGCAGTTTGTACTTTTAACGGTGTATTGATTTTTTAAAATGTTATAGAGGGTACAAATTCTTTCCCAGGCAAAAGAAACATCGGAAATGGTGTTGTAATTAAAATCTTTTCCCTGAAGTTTTAGAAAGCCGTTCAGGGCGCCAGATTGAGTTGGAGATTTATACAGGAATCCTGACTGCTGACTGTTCGAACCTGTGTGCAGCTGTAGAGTTTTCTTAAAAGGATACATGAGATAATTCATGAATTGTACATCATACTGCTGGTTTTGCAGAATAGAGGCAGCAAGTCCGGCATCATAAGCGGAAATAAGATTAAGGGCTTTTGCAGCAAGGTATGTTCTGAATTCATTAGTAATATTATCAGTTTTGAGCTGAATCATTGCTTCTTTGTAATCAGCTGGATCGGTCAAAATAAGAACGTTTGGATAGTTTGTAAAAGAATTTCTTAAAACTGTAGTAACGTAATAATTTAGAGGTCTGACTTGAGTTGTAGATCTGGAAGCCAGGGTTGTATTCATTTCAGGAACTACATTTATACAAATAAGGAAGATATTGTTTTCTTCATGATCTGGGGAAATAAAAGCATCGTTCTGTTCGTATTTTGTCATGAGAATACGGCGGATAAGCTGGGAGGTATCATTAATATAGAGATTGTTTTCTACAAGAGCCTGTTCCCGAATTACAGGAATTTTGGCACTTTTTAAAATTTCTTCAGTTTTATTTGCTGTAAGAATTGTCCATCCCGAAGTAGAAAGGTATTCCGCAAAATCCAGAAGGTTTTCGGTATTTTCTACATGAATAATTGCACGCTTAATCATAAAAGTAATTTTAACAGAAAATATGAAAGTAGCAAATATCTTTCGGGAGGACTTGTATCTGACTCCATTTGAAAGTTTTTATTACATCAGTTAAACTGATTTTCAGTTGAAAAAAAGTGGAGGGGCTTTTCTTTGTCCATTCTTTGTGAAAATCCTGAATATTTACAGTCTCAGCTTATTACCTACATTGGTAACAAACGTGCTCTTTTGGATTTTATTGGTAGTGGGATTGAAATTGTTCAGAAGGAACTTGGAAAAGAAAAACTGAATTGTCTGGATATTTTTGCCGGTAGTGGAATTGTAAGCCGCTATTTAAAAAGATTTTCATCATCAATCACAGTTAATGATTTAGAAGCCTATTCTGCAATTATAAACCGCTGCTATCTTTCAAATAAAAGTCAGATTGATATGAAGAAGTTGGAATCTTTGTATCAAAAAGTTCTTTCTAAAATTGGTGAAAGAATATCTGAGAATGAAAAAATGCCCGGCTTTATAAGCGAGTTGTATTCCCCTCTTGATGAAGAAAATATTACAAAAACAGACCGTTGTTTTTACACCACTTACAATGCTCACTATCTGGATATAGCACGACAGGTGATAGATGAAGTGGTTCCGTCTGAGTATCAGGATTTTTTTATAGCACCACTTTTATCTGAAGCTTCGATTCATGCAAATACAGCAGGAATTTTTAAGGGATTTTACAAAAATTCAAAAACCGGGATGGGGCAGTTCGGTGGAAACGGAAAAAATGCTCTTTCAAGAATAATGGGTAAAATCAATCTGCCATTTCCTGTTTTTTCTGAATTTGAGTGTGAAAGCAGGGTTTTTAATCAGAATGCGAATGATCTGGTTATAAATTCTGAACTTTATGATTATAAACTGCTTGAGGATGGTGTTTTTGACCTGGCATATTTTGATCCGCCATATAATCAGCATCCTTATGGTTCTAATTATTTTATGCTGAACCTTATTGCATCTTATAGACGGCCTGACGTTGAAAATATCAGCAGGGTTTCAGGCATTCCGAAAGACTGGAAACGTTCTGCCTATAACAAAAAGAAAAAAGTTATTCAGGTGTTTGGAGATTTAGTTTCATCTGTAAAAGCAAAATATATTCTTATCTCTTTCAATTCAGAAGGATTTATAAGCAAAGATGAGATGATAGAACTTCTGTCTTCCTGTGGGAATGTAAGGGTTCTGGAATCTGATTATAATGCTTTCCGTGGTTCAAGAAATTTAAGCGGAAGAGAAATTCACGTGAAAGAGTATCTTTTCCTGGTTCAAAAAAAATAATCAAAAAAAATCACATTTTTTTTCTCAAATTTTGTCCAAAATCGCATATTGAGGCAATTATATAGGTGGGTGAAAAAGTCTGTCCCGGCTTTGTTTTGCCCAGAGAGGTTTTTGGATGAAGAAGTATCTTTTTTCGTATTTAAGTTTGTTTTTAATATTCTGTTTTCTATCTTGTAATCAGACTTTTGCAGGTGGCTCTGGACAGTCTTTTGAAGAATCTTCCACCACTGCTGTTTCTTTTTCCTGCTGGAATGCCCAGACTTTTTTTGATTCAGAAATAGAAGGCACCGAATACAGTGATTATCAGAATCTGGCGAAATGGTCTAAGGATAAATATCTGACCCGTTTGAGCAGGCTTTGTGAAGTAATGACTGCTTTGAATTCAGATATAATTGTTCTTGAAGAAATTGAAAATGCAGCTGTAATGCAGGATATTGCAAATCAGTTCGCGGGAAATGCCTGGGAAAGTAAGGGCAACTGGAGTTATGCCTGTTTTTCTAAGGAGGAAGGTTCTGCAATTGGCTGTGGTGTTTTTTCGAAATATGAGCTTTGTGATTTAAAAGTTCATACTTTGAATATTCAGACCCAATCTGAAGCTCAGCCATCCACCCGTCCTCTTTTGCAGGTAACAGCTTTAATAAATGATAAAACTCTGGTGATTTTTGTAAATCACTGGAAGTCTAAAGTTAGTGGAGAAGGTAGTGGTGAAATCTGGAGGGACTGGCAGGAAAATCTGCTTGCAGAAAAGATTATTGAACTGCAAAAAAAGAACGTAGATTTTTCTTGCGTGCTCTGTGGGGATTTTAACCGTGATATAAGGGAGTTCGTTTCTGGTATGACTGGTAGCGGGGAGA
>CAMPAL010000113.1 GCA_946631855.1 uncultured Treponema sp.
CAGCCTGGGCATAAGATTTTTGAGCATCATCATACAAAGCCATTTGTTCTTCCAGAGAAGCCAGAAAAACATAAGCAGCTCTTTTATCTGCCGCTGAAGTCATTTTTGATATTTGTGTTTTCAGATATGAAACAGACTCTTCAACAGTTTCTTTTTTTGCTGCTTCTGTAGTTACAAATTTAGCAGTCAGTTCTGCAGCAAAAATACTTACAAGACAATTTGAAATTAAAAGGAATAAAATTAATTTCTTCATAATTTATTTATCGGTAACTTCAGTGACTTCACTTGAGACTTGTGTTGCAGGGCTCTGATTTTCACCCTTCTTTTCTTTTAGTTTCTTCAGTTTTCTTTCTGTTTTCGCTCTCTTTTTATCATCTTTTACTTTCTGAGCTTCAATTTTTTCTGCCTCATTTTGCATACTTGCCTTTTTAAGCTTGAAGATCATAAAAAAGACTAAAGATACAACAATACCTGCTGCAAAAGAAACAAGAACTAAAACTGACACTGGAAGATTTTCAAAATGCTTAAAAAACCAGATATTGCAAACTTCACCAATATTCAGGCCAATAAAAAAAGCCATGAAAATAATAATCAACAATAAAATGATAAGAGTAAAAACCATAAAAACGCCTCTTTAAATTTTATTCTACCAGTTCTCCGCGGAAAGTATTACCACTAAGTTCGCAAATTTTTACTTTCACAAAAGAACCTATATATGATGATGGAGCCTTAAAGGCAATTTTTTCATGCTGTTCAGTCTGCCCCAGTAATTCTTCTTTATTGTCACGACTTACCTTTTCCACCAGAACCATTACTTCTGTCCCTACTCTCTTAGACATCTGTTCATGGGTGTGTTCCAGCTGCAAATCAATAACTCTCTGCAAACGTTCCTTTCTTATTTCTTCAGGAATCTGCTCCCATTCTGCAGCTGGAGTTCCTTTTCGAGGATTATAGTAATACATCATTGCAGATTCATACTTAATCTGTCGCATTAAATCCAAAGTAAGCTCTACATCTTCTTCAGTTTCACCAGGGAAGCCCATCATAATATCTGTAGTAAGGGAAACATCTGGAATTTTTGCCTTAATCTTTTTTACAAGTTCAAGATAATGTTCACGGGTATAACGACGATTCATTTTCTGGAGAACGGCACTTGAACCATGCTGAACCGGAAGATGGATATGACGGCAGATAACTTCTTCTTTTGCAATAACGTCAATTACATCATCAGATAAATCTTTTGGATGAGAAGACATAAAACGGACCCATTTAATTGGTGAATCACTTGCCTTCAGAAAATCTGCAATCACTTGTAAAAGCTGGGCAAAGTTTACATTTTCTGGATCTGGCACAGAAATACCTTCCACCATATCCTTCATTCGTCCCAGACTCAAAGCTCCGTGATAAGAATTAACATTCTGACCAATCAGAGTAACTTCCCTTACTTTCATTTTTGCAAGAAGTTTAAGTTCATAAAGAATTTCATCAACAGGACGACTCAACTCACGGCCACGAACATAAGGAACGATACAGTAGGTACAAAAATTATTACAGCCATGCATGATTGGAACAAAAGTTGAAAAAGCACCAGGCTCTGCAGAAACTGAAGCAAATTTATATTTTTCAGTATCATCAATTTCGAAAGGTTTACGACCTTCTTCCACCGCTTCAATTATCTGACCAAAATAATGTTTGGCATAAGTTCCAACTACATAATCAACAAAAGGATATTCCTTCTGAAATGTTTTCAAAAGTCTTTCTGCCATACAGCCCATTACAACCAGTGTTAAAGGTTTTGGACCATCCTTAACATATTCAACAGCTTCTTCCAGCATTTTTGTTTTTGCACCAAGCTTACATTCACGTACTGCCTTAAGTCCGTTGAACCAGCCCAGTCTTCCAATAATTCTGTTTTCAGCAGTCTCACGGATGGAACAAGTGTTGATAATAGCCAGATCTGCAATTTGGGCAGATTCAGCCTTTATCCAGCCTCTTGAAATTAATAACTGTTCTACCGCAGCAGATTCTGCGATATTCATCTCACATCCGTATGTTTCAAAAAAGTATGTCATATATGCTATTGTACAAAAAAAATCGCTCTTTATAAATATATTATGGTTATAAATGAATTATTCATTTGAATTAACTTTACAAAGATGTTATATTAAAGTTAATGAAAACCGAACCAACAATGAAAGATATAGCAGACGAACTCAATATTACTGTTATGTCCGTTTCAAAGGCACTTTCAGGAAAAGAGGGAGTCAGCAGCGAACTTAGAGCCAGAATTATCAGTAAAGCTGAAGAATTGGGCTACAAAAAAGGATCTCAGGCTAAAGAAACAAAGTCTAAAAACATCGGCATTCTGGTAGCAGAACGTTCTTTAAACGCGAACGCAACCTTTATGTCCATTCAACAGTCTTTAATAACCCAGCTATCAAAACTCGACTATTACGGACTGACCGAAATTATTCCAGAAGAAACAGAACATCTCCTGCTTGAACCAAAACTACTCAAAGACAAAAAAATTGACGGTTTTATCATTCTTGGACAGATGAAAAAAGAATATCTGGATTTTCTAAAAGCAAGCAGTCTTCCAAAAGTTTTAATGACTTTTGAATTTGCAGATGAAACTGATGGTGGTATTGTCTGTGATAACATCTACTTTGGATACACTCTTACCCAGTATTTGTATGATAAAGGCTACAAAAAAATCGGATTTGTAGGAAATCCCCTCTTTGATGCAACCGTTATGGACCGCTATTTAGGATATCATAAGGCAGTTCTGTTAAATAATCTGAAATCTAATCCAGATTATATTATTGAAGATGTTTCAAGAGATGGTGAAGAACAGGGACTTTTTATTCCAGAAGATGTTCCTGATGCCTTTATTTGTAATGACTGTCGCGTTGCTTATAAATTAATTCACCAGCTTGAAGGTATGGAATTTGACGTTCCGGAAGATATTGCCGTTGCAGCCTTTGATGACGGAATCTATGCCGACTTTGGAATTCCAAAATTAACTACTTTCAGCGTAGATTATGATGAAATGGCAAGAATGGCTGCAGAAAGTATTCTTTCAAAAATTCAGGATCCTTCAATCAGTTTGGGAAAAAAGATTATTCTTGGAAAGGTAATTGAAAGAGAATCTGTAACACCTAAAAATCAATAAAAGCAAGTTTAAAATAACAAAATTTTAAAGAATTAACCAAAGTTAATTTTGAAAAAAAGTTAGACTTTGGTTATTTTTTTTTAAATTTTTTGTTGACAGATGCTTTTATTAGAAGTATTATAAAGTTAGTAAATAAAGTAATTAAAGTTAAAAAACATTTAAAAACAATTTAAAAAGCAGTTAAAAATTATTTAAAAAACATTTCAAAATACTAATTTAAAAATACTTGTTTACTAAAAAAATCTCCCAAAAATGGGAGATTTTTTTTTTGTGTGAGTAATTTTTCTTTCTATACAGAATATTCTGCACAGGCATATGCATTGTGATTATGAATACTTTCTTCAGTTTCTGCTTCAACTGTAAACCAGTCAAAACCATTCTTCTTCAAGCCCAGATATACTTCGCGTACTAAATCTTCTACAAATCTTGGATTATCGTAGGCATGTTCAGTTACAAACTTTTCGTCCTGGCGTTTCAAAAGGGAATACAGAGGGGTGGAAGCACACTCTTCTATCATACTGATAAGGTCTTCTATCCAGAAAAAGTTTTTATATAGCACTTTAATTTTTACAGTTCCACGCTGATTATGAGCCCCGTAATCACTTATTGCTTTTGAACATGGACAAAGAGTTGCAACAGGAACTTTTATTGAAACAAAGAATTTCTTTTCACCACTTTCTGAAGTTTCACCTTCATAAGTACAGATATACTGCATTATTCCAGAAGAGCCTGTTACAGGAGCTTTTTTTTCAATAAAGTAAGGAAAAGTTATTCTTCCAAAAGCACTCTGAGCATCCAGCTTAGTTCGAATTTCTTCCAGCATATCAAGATAATTATTCATTGAAATATCTTTATGATACTTATGGAAAACTTCGATAAAGCGACTCATATGAGTACCCTTAAAGTTATGAGGCAGATTTACAAAAAGATTGACAGAAGCCGTTGTATTCTGGATTTTTTTATCTTTATCCAGAACCTGAACAGGATACTTTACATTCTTTACACCAACTTTCTGAAGTGGAACTTCACGTGTATCTTCTTCGTTTTGTATATCTCGCATTTTTTCCTCAATAAAAACTTTTTAGAGTCTTCTTTCTGCAGCTTCAAGAGTGTTCTGCATAAGCATGGCAATTGTCATTGGGCCAACTCCACCAGGAACAGGTGTGATAAAAGATGTTTTTTCTTTCAAATCATCAAAATCACAGTCACCAATAAGACGGAAACCAGATTTTTTTGAAGCATCAGGAATACGGTTAACTCCAACATCAATTACAACTGCACCATCCTTTACCATATCTTTTGTAAGGGTATGAGGATGTCCAGAAGCAACCACGATAATATCAGCCTGTTTTGTAATTTCTGCCATATTTTTTGTACCGGTATGACACATGGTTACAGTACAGTTCACCTCTTTTCGGGCAAGCAAAATAGAAACTGGTTTTCCTACAATATTAGAACGACCAATTACAACTGCATGCTTTCCGCTGGTTTCAATTCCTGCTTTTTTAAGCATTACAATTATTCCGTGTGGTGTACATGGCAAAAATCCAGGACGACCAATCATAAGATTTCCAACACTTACAGGGTGGAAACCATCAACATCTTTTGAAGGATCTATTGCCATAATGATTTTATCTTCATTGATATGTTTTGGAAGTGGAAGCTGAACCAGAATGCCGTGTACAGAATCATCTTTATTTAATTCATCTATTAATTTAAGTAATTCTTCTTCTGTTGTAGATTCAGGCAATTTTACAGAACGATCAGCCATACCAACTTCGGCAAGTGCTTTCTGTTTACCAGTTACATATGATACAGATGCAGGATTTTCTCCAACCAGCACAACTGCAAGGCAAGGTGTAATTCCTTTTGTTTTTAATTCAGCTGTTTTTTTTGCAACCTCTGCACGAACATCTGCTGCAACCTGTTTTCCGTCAATAATAACTGCACTCATGTAACCTTAATCTCCATATATGGTTTTATTGATAAATAAACTCAAACAATGTATATTTCTAATACAAAAAATATACTGAATATGAAAAAAGGTCGCAATATGAAACGTTTTATTTCACTCTTTATGATTCTCTGCCTTTGTACAGCAGCCATTTTTGCTGAAGACCAGGGTGATGAATACGATGACGGTTATGTATATGAACAAAATGGTGCAGGAGATCAGTTCCTTTCTATAGATTTAATGGCAGACTTCCCATTAACTTTTCAAAAACAGTTATACATTGGTGCAGGTGCTGCAATTTCTTACTATCGTTTTCTTAACAATAACTTTGCGGTAGGTGGAGATCTTCTTGTCGGATACAATCTTACAATCGGTCAAAAACCTCTTATCACAGTACCAATTACAGTAGGACTTTTATACCAGCCTTACGTTGGAAAATTTGAATTCCCTATTACATTAGGATTAGGAGTTGCTTCATCAACCTGTCAGACAATGACCTACTTTCCTTCACTTACAACAAAAGCTTCTGCAGGTGTCTTCTACAGATTTGCAGAAGGCTGGTCAGCAGGATTAAATGCAAGCATTTTCTGGGTTCCACAGTGGTTCAAAGACTCATCAAAAAATTTCAATGGTGTTTTCACAACTGTAGGAATTAGTGCCCGCTATCACTTCTAATAAAAAGGATTAAAAAATGAAAAAATTATTTGCACTTATTATTTCAGCACTCTTTATATCTGTATATTTTACTTCTTGCTTTTCTCCAATCTTTTATGAAATTATGAATGATGTTGCCCCAGAATCAGCTACAGTTTCTGGAAATATTCTTTCAATAGCCCGATACAATGCAGGAGGAACAGAATATCTTGCAGTAGCAGCCGATGGTGGTCTCCGCTATAAAAAAGCTGATAATCAGACTCATGGTTCCTGGGCAACTTATAATCTTTCTGTAGCAATTCCAGGCTTTTCTTTCCATACATACGACAACATGACTACAACTCACAATGGATATCAGCTGATAAAAGTTCTTGCCGATGATGAATACCTCTATCTTATTGCTGCAACATACACAAACTACAATGATTACGGAATTACAGGTATAAAAGATTTTTACATCTGGGCAATCAAACCTGAAGTAAATGCAGATGGTTCCTGGTCTACCACAAACACAGGCTTAATTGCAGTTACTATTCCAGAAAATCTTTTACCAACATATATTTCTGATGAAATTCAGTACACCGCTTTCTCAATTTTCTCAACAAATGCTCCAAAAAATGAACACCGTGCTGTGTTTATCCGAAGCGGACTTTCAACTTGTACAAACTCAAGCTACACAACACCTTCTTACTATCAGTTGAACCACGGAAGTATTACTTCTTACACCCCTGTAGCTTTTGATTCTTCAACTACAGATTATTCTTGTGTTGTCTGGTACAACGGATATAAATTCTCAAGTGCAAAAGTTGCTACAACAGACGAAACTTACGACGCAAATCCAACCCGTATTTATTATGGTTCAGGCAGTACTTTAAGATACAGCGATACAACAGGAAGCAATTTTACAGATGCTTTCACAACTGACTATCCAATCATCACTCTTACAACAACTGCTGATTCAATCTTAATTGGAAGAGGTTTTCCTTCTTCTTCCAGCACAGTAACTTATGGCGGTATGATTAAGACAAGTCTTACAAATGGTGTACCAGGCTCATCAAGCGAAAGTTTCTCTACAAACTGTGCATTTAAACTTACAGCAGCTTACTATATTCTTGCTGCAATAAATGCAACTCCAGATCAGACAGAAACAAACAGTATTTTATATGCAAGCATGTCTTTCTACGGAACTGGAACAAGTACATCAGTTTCTTTTAGTGATATAGGACTCTGGTCTTACTACCCTTCAAGAGGAAACTGGAACCGGGAATAAATCTACCTAAAATATCAGAGAGAGTATGTCAGAAGATTCACTTTTTGAACAAATTAAAATGATGCAGGAACCTCTGGCCGCCAGAATGCGACCAAGGAACCTTGATGAATACATAGGGCAGGATCACATTGTAGGAAAAGGAAGACTTCTCCGCCGTGCGATTGCTGCCGATCAGCTTACCTCAGTTATTTTTTACGGTCCACCAGGAAGTGGTAAAACCACCCTTGCAAGAGTTATTGCAAATCATACCAGATCTAATTTCATTACACTAAATGCAGTTCTGACTGGCGTTCAGGATATCCGAAATTCAATCAAACAGGCAGAAGATTACTACAATCTTTACAGCCGCAGAACTATCCTTTTTGTTGATGAAGTTCACCGCTGGAACAAAAGCCAGCAGGATGCCCTTCTTCCCTGGGTAGAAAACGGAACCATTATTTTAATTGGTGCCACAACTGAAAATCCTTTTTTTGAAGTAAACAAGGCTCTTGTAAGCCGTTCAAGAGTTTTCCAGCTGAAAGCCCTTACCACTCAGGATTTACACAAAGCCGCAATGCAGGCAATAACAGATGAAGAAAGAGGTTACGGCCACTGGAAGATTGAGTTTGAAGAAGGAGCTCTGGAGCATCTGATTGAAACAGCAAATGGAGATGCCCGCTCCCTTTTGAATGCCCTTGAACTTGCAATTGAAACTACACCAGAAAAATGGGCCCCTTATGAACAGCCTCCAGTTCCTTCTTACGGAACAACCATTTATATCAGTAAGGAATGTGCTGAAGAATCAATCCAGAAAAAAGTTGTACTTTATGACCGCGATGGAGACTATCACTATGATATCATCTCGGCTTTTATAAAATCTTTACGCGGACGAGATCCTGATGCGGCCTGTTACTGGCTTGCAAAAATGGTAGCGGCTGGAGAAGATCCTCATTTTATTTTCCGCAGAATGCTTATTTCTGCCTGTGAAGATACAG
>CAMPAL010000114.1 GCA_946631855.1 uncultured Treponema sp.
TTCTGCTCAAAAAAAGCTGAAAACTACTGGATGCCTGTAGACCTTTATATTGGTGGTGCAGAACATGCCGTTCTCCACCTTCTGTATGCCCGCTTCTGGCACAAAGTTCTTTATGATTTAGGATTTGTTTCTACAAAGGAACCATTCCAACGCCTTATCAACCAGGGTATGATTACATCATTTGCATTCCAGCGCAAAGACAAAACTCTTGTTCCAGTTGATGAAGTTGAACAGAAAGAAGATGGAAAATACTACGAAAAGGCAACTGGCCAGGAACTCGAACAGATTGTTGCAAAAATGTCCAAGTCTTTGAAGAACGTTGTAAATCCTGATGATGAAATTAAGGCTTACGGTGCAGATTCAGTTCGTATGTATGAAATGTTCATGGGACCTCTCACAATGAGTAAACCTTGGGCAACACAGGGAATCGTAGGTATCCACCGCTTCCTCGAAAAAGTATGGGCAGTTTCAGAAAAACCAATGTCTGATATTGATATTTACGGCAAACTGGAAGATAAAGCACTTGTTTCAGCACGTAAAACATTCTCACAGACAATCAAAAAGGTTACAAATGATACTGCAACTTTGAACTTCAACACAGCAATTTCTCAGATGATGATTTTTATCAACGAAATTTCAAAGCTTCCAGAAGTTCCTAAGGCTATCTGGTCTGATTTCGTTAAAGTTCTTTCTCCATATGCACCTCATCTTGGTGAAGAACTCTGGGAAAAACTTGGTCATAATAATACAATCGCTTATGAAAGCTGGCCTGTTATCAATGAAGACTTTGCTAAAGATGATGTAAAGACAATCGTTGTAATGGTTAACGGTAAAAAACGCGATACTTTCGAAGCTGAACCAGGAAGTTCTGACGAAAGTCTTAAAGAAGCTGCTTTTGCCCGTGATGGTGTAAAGAAATTTACTGACGGACATGAAGTTGTAAAATGTATCGTTGTAAAAGATAAGCTTGTAAATATTGTAATCAAATAACTTTTGATTCGCAAAAAGTGATACGTCGAGTCAAGGCACGCGTACGCTTAAAGCCTTGACTTCGCCGTTTTTAGGGTTTGTAATAAACCCTAAATAAAAAAAGCTGTCCTTTAGAAAAGGGCAGCTTTTTTTGTTTAATTTTAGTTTTATCTGAACAATTATTTTACTTCAGTTACAGAAGAAATCAGATTAAAAAGATATTTAAATCCAGTTGCTGAAATTGCTTTCTCTGCTTCACTGGACATGGACATAAAGTATAATTTATGACCAGCTTCTTCGCTATCATTAAAAGCAGCCATTAATACACCAATTCCTGCAGGATCAAGTTCTACCAGTTTAGACATATCCAGAACTATTGTATTTTTTTGTACAGCATCATAAAGAGTTGCTTCAAATTCACCAAGAGTATAGGCATTCAAAGCCCCTTCAAGTTCATATAAATGATAGTTTGCACCTTCTTTTTCAATAATTGTTAACTGTTCCATTATAAACCAGCCTCCTTCATCATAGCATCAAGATCACTTAAATCTGGCATTTCAAAACCATCTGGTAAAGGCATGTCATTATCAGGTCTCTTTACTTCAGGTTCAGAAGATGCAGGTGCGTCGTTTGTTTCAACTGGAGCCTCTGAAACAGGAGCTTCTTCTACAGCGGCAGGTTCAGTTTCCACAGCTGGAGTTTCTTCAACAGCAGGAGTTTCATTTTCTGCTGGACTTTCGGCAGTTTCAGAAACAACTTCTTCAGCCTGAGTTTCTTCTACTTCTGAAGTTTCATCTGTCTTTTCTTCAACACCTTCATACTTAATTACAAGCATTGAAACGTCATCTTCCATTTCTTTTGACATAAACTTAACAAGATTATCAAAAGTGAACTGAGCCATACGCTGAGCAGGATAAGTTGAGTTATCAAGGATGGCCTGCTGAACTCTTTCCTTACCAAACTGTTCACCACGAAGTGAGTGTGACTGAATCAAACCATCTGTACAAGCCAGGATAATATCACCACGATTCAACTTTGTAGTTTTTACTGAAATATATGGAGAAATATCTTTAACGAATCCAAGAATGTGTCCTGAACCCTGAATTTCAATTACGTTGTTATAAACCTGAGTATACATCATCAAAGTTGGAATACCACAGTTGATGTAATACATTGTATCGGTGTCAAAATCAACCAGAGCAAAAAGACCAGCAAAGATTGTTCCCTTCTGAAGAGAATCACGAATAAAGGTGTTGAGTTTTACAACCAGCTGCTTAAAATCATGAACTTCTGCAAGATATGTTCGAATGATGGACTTTAAGATGACCATGTTCATAGATGCGGCAATACCTTTACCAGACAAGTCACCAACTACAAACAAATGTCTTGAATCAGTCAAACGGATCAAATCAATGAATTCACCACCAATGTTATGTGCAGGAACCATCATATATCCGATATCAACTTTTGGATTCTTTACGTGATCAAGGTTTTCCTGAATAGAAGTAATAATCTGAGATGACATGCGAATTTCACGGTTTACGATACCCATAATATCTTTATTGGCAATGTTACGCATGTAATATCCAAATACGAAGAAGTATGAATACAGTTTCACAAATACGTTGTAGTCATATTCCTTGTAGTGGTCTCCAGAAACCTTCTTTCCAAGGGTGATTAAACCAAAAATATTATGACCTTCATTCAAAACGAACAAAGCATCAGATTTTGTTTCCTGGAAGAACTTATTCAATCCTTCCTGAACTACAGAAAGGTCATGTTCTTTTTCAAGCTGAGACTGAACAACAATACTACGACCAATGTTCAAAAGATTATCAAAAACCGGGTTATTCAAAGATATCTTATTAGTCATATTATTTGATGAATAAGCAACATCAAGTTCGTTCTGACCAGAAAGAATGTATACGTTTACCGAAGAAGCTTCTACGTTCTTACGGAAGATTTCATACATACGGGTTGTAACCTGATCCATTTCAACGTCTTTGTATTCAATACCGGCAAGATCTTTTTCAAGAGCAGCTTCATAATCGGCGGTGTAAAGCTTGGTTGATGTAGAAAGTAAAGAACTAATCCACAAAGCAAAAACAACACAAATAGTTGCAGATGCACCAAAATAGAAAAGGAATGGGAAAACATATTTATATCCCTGTGGCTGAGTAAATCTTACTACAAAAGCAATTAATACAGCAGGAATTAAATATGAAATTAAAGTCTTAAAGAAAGTTACAAACATAGCTTTTCCAGAAGGAACTGCAGTTTTGGTCAAAGCCATGTAAATTACCAGATAAAGGAAAAGATATGCGTAAATAAAAAGCAGAGAGAATGAAGGCAAAGATCTTGAAATAAAGTTAATCATGAAGTTTATAGCCCACATAACTACAAATGCTTCACCAATCAATGCTGTCTGATACTTTTCAATCTGAGGAGATTTATCTTCCTGCATAACCATAAGGAAAATAAATGAAATCATTGGAATAATATATTTATAAACTGAATTGTAAACAGTTACCCAGGTCCATGGGAAATATCTTCTTGCAGGTTCATCAAAAAGATATTCAGAAATAATTACAATTCCACTCTTCTCTGAAATTTCAATCGAAGAAAACTTAAAAAAGATGATTGCAGCAGCTATTACGGAAAGAGCTATTTTTAATAACTGAACAATCAGGCGTTTTTTTGCTTTAACAAGATTAATCAAGCCAAAACTAAGTGTGACAAAGAAGATTGCTTCAATTACAAAAGCAATTTTCATAAGGCTTGCAGTCAAAGCATCAAACCAGAAATTTTTCAGCAAAAGTATTACTGTGAAAAGAGCTGATTCAATTGTAGTAAGAAGCATTGCAACAGCAAAGGAACTTACACCAACATTATCAGTCTTAACTTTACGGTCTATAAGATGTGTAAAAAAACCAAGTAAAACTGTTACAAGAATATTAAGAATCAAATAAATCATATTAGTAACCTACCTTTGCTATCATCATAGTAACGTCATCATGAAGTTTTTTATCACCATTGTACTTCATAATCAAATCTACAATATCATTTACCATTTCCTGAGGAGATTTAGCAGCACCAGCCATCAGAGTCTTTTTATAGATATCTGTATCACCAAGTTCAACGCCTTCATCATCCATAACTTCAGAAACACCGTCAGTTGCCATCAAAATGGTATCACCACGGAAAAGACGTTTTTCCTGAACAGTAACATCACCAACATCCAAAATACCAATAAGGGATGCATTTGAAGTAAGAGGCTTAATTCTATAACCATCTGGAGAAGGAGACAAAATGATAGGGTCAGACATAGACGCATTGATATAACGGATTCTCATGCGTTCAGTATCAACAATACTCAGGAACAATACAGTATATTTATCCTGCAGGTGCATTCCTTTAATAGCCTTATCGATTGAATGAAGAACTCCAACGAGATCTTCCTTATCTTCAATAATCTTTACAGTATTCATTACCAGACCCATGATAAGGGCAGCTGGAAGACCTTTACCAGATACGTCACCAAGCATGAGCAAAGTTTTATTTGCATCAATTGGAAGAATTGAATAATAGTCACCAGATACGTTTACCAGTGGACGATAATAAGTAGCAATCTTCAACTTAGAGATGTTTGGAATTTTCTGAGGGAGGAAGGACTGCTGTGTAATAGCCAGCTGTTCCCATTCCTTTGTTGTAGCAGAAATTTCTGACAAAGTTGTAATTGTTCGGGTTCGTGAAATAAAACGTTTGTATTCTTCGAACAATCTGCCATAAACATCAGTATCAAAAAGTTTTGTATAACGGCAGAAAACATAAAGATGCTGAGATTCAAATACCATGAAAAATCCACGAGCTTTCTTGTATTTTGTAGTAACACCAATATGACGGTCGAAGAAATAGAAACCATCAGGCCAGCTTTCTGTAAAGTTCTGGTCAAGTTTATTTCTGTTATAATCAGAAGTTGCATTTCTGTTTGGACTGTTATACAAAATATAGTTCTTAATGCGGTCTACAAAAAGAACTGAACAGTCGCCCTGCTTCTCAAGAACATCCCCAAGAGTAACATAGAAGTCCTCAAGCGAATAACAGAAACGAAGTTTATTGATAAAGTTATTTAAGATTACTGTCTCACCGGTTTCAAGAGTATCATGTCGAACTTTAGCTAAAAGCCAGCTTCTTAATTTGTTGCCAAAAAAAACAATTGTTAAAAAAACAAGAAATGTTACAGAAAATCCTGCTGTTGTTATTTTTGGAGTTATTTTTGCAGGCAAAAGTGCAAGGCAAATCAGAATGAAGAAGATGACTGATAAGATATAAATGCTGACTAATACAACTTTTTTCCGTGTTTTATACATATTTACCTCTGATTTTGTGTATAAATTTTTAAATATATTTATACTATTCTAACATATAATCGGCAAATTTGCGGAAAAAGTTTAAAAGGGATGAAAAGTAAAAAAAAATAATCCTGCCTTCTGTGGAAAATTTATATAAACCTTACAGAAAGCAGGATAAAATTTTAGTCTAATTTAGACAAGTTGATTAAAGAAGCTTCTTTTGGTGGATTTTCGAGTGCCAGATACTGATTCAAGAGCTCTTTCTGTTTTGAAGAAAGATGAGTTGGTGTTCGTACAATGATTTTAACATACAAATCACCTTTTCTTGTTGAACCCTGAACTGGAACACCTTCTCCCTTAATTCTAAGAAGTTTTCCACTTGAAGTTCCATCTGGAATTCTCATAGTCAATTTCTTGCCATCAAGAGCAGTAATTTCGATTTCACAACCAAGAGCTGCCTGGGCAATTGAAATTGGAACTGCACAATAAAGATCTGAACCATCACGTTCAAACAATGGATGAGAATCTACATGTAATACAACTACAAGATCTCCTGCAGGTCCACCATTTTCTCCAGCATCACCTAACCCGCGGAGAACAAGACGCTTTCCGTCATCTACTCCGGCTGGAATTGTAATTTCTACAGTTTTAGATTTTTCCTGAAGACCAGAACCTCTACAAGATGAACAAGGCTTATCAATTACAGTTCCTCTTCCACCACACTTTGGACAAGTCTGCTGGATGGAGAAGAAACCATTACCCTGTCTGATCTGTCCCATTCCATTACAGGTTGGACATGTTTTTCTGGAAGAACCAGCAGCTCCTCCAGTACCATTACATGCAGAACAAACTTCATTATGTTTAAACTGAATATTTGCTTTAGTACCGTAAACAGCATCCTTAAACTGGATATGAAGGTCGTACCTTAAACTTGTACCTGCGGCAGGACCACTTCTTCTTCTTGATGAAGATGAACCTGAAAAACCACCGCCAAAAATACTGTCAAAAATATCAGAGAAACCGCCACCGGCTCCACCGAATAAATCGCTAAAGTCATGGAAGGCATGAGAGTATCCTCCACCACCTCCTGCTCCAGCACCGTCAAGACCGGCAAAACCATACTGATCATAGATAGGACGCTTTTTCTCATCAGAAAGAACTTCATAAGCTTCTGTTGCTTCTCTGAATTTTGCTTCAGCTTCTTTATCTCCAGGATTTCTATCCGGGTGATATTTAATAGCGAGCTTACGATAAGCCTTTTTAATTGCTTCTTCGTCTGCTGATTTATCAACACCTAAAACTTCATAATAATCACGTTTTGCTGCCATTTTCTATATCCGTTCAAATACTAAATTGTTCTAAAATATATCAAAAAAACGCTCTGTCTTCAACCAAACAGAGCGTTTCAATAAGAATCGATATTATATAAAAGAACTACTCTTTTACTTCGTATTCAACATCATCTGCTGAATCTTTATCGAAACCTGATTTCTTTTCTGCACCATCAGCTGCACCTTCACCAGCTCCTGCAGTGGCTTCTGGACCAGCACCTGGCTGAGCTCCCTGAGCACCCTGCTGCTTGTAAAGTTCTTCTGCAATCTTATAAGATGCATTCTTCAATTCTTCAGTCTTAGCTTTAATTTCAGCTACATTGTCGCTCTGTAAAGCCTGTTTCAAAGCTGCAACTGCATCTTCTACTTTCTGCTTTTCAGCACCATCAATCTTGTCTCCAAGATCTTTGATAGATTTTTCTGTAGCATAAATCAAGCTATCTGCTTCATTCTTAGCATCAACTGCTTCTCTCTTTTCTTTATCAGCTGCGGCATTTGCTTCTGCATCTTTAACCATTCTTTCAATTTCTGCATCACTCAATCCAGAAGATGAAGTAATCTGAATGTGCTGTTCCTTTCCAGTTCCAAGATCCTTTGCAGATACGTGAACAATACCGTTTGCATCGATATCGAATGTAACTTCAATCTGTGGAACACCACGTGGAGCTGCAGGAATACCTACAAGGTCAAAGTTTCCAAGTGTACGGTTCTGAGAAGCCATTTCACGTTCACCCTGGAGTACATGAATTGATACTGCAGTCTGTCCATCAGCAGCAGTAGAGAAGATCTGACTCTTCTTTGTAGGAATTGTTGTATTTCTTGGGATGAGTTTAGTCATAACTCCACCCATTGTTTCAATACCAAGTGAAAGAGGTGTTACATCAAGAAGAAGAACATCTTTTACATCACCCTGAAGTACACCACCCTGGATAGCTGCACCAATAGCAACTGCTTCATCTGGGTTTACTGCACGAGAACCTTCTTTTCCGAAGATTGCCTTAACAACTTCCTGTACTTTTGGCATACGTGAAGATCCACCAACGAGGAGAACTTCATCAATCTTATCAGCAGAAATACCTGCATCAGAAAGAGCCTTACGACATGGTTCCTTAGTTCTTTCGAACAAATCATCTGTCATCTGTTCAAACTGAGCACGTGACAATGTCTTCTGTAAGTGTTTTGGACCTGTTGCATCAGCTGTAATAAATGGAAGGTTGATATCTGTTGAAGTCTGTGAAGAAAGCTGAATCTTAGCATTTT
>CAMPAL010000115.1 GCA_946631855.1 uncultured Treponema sp.
AGTCAAAAAATTAATTGTCTTAATTAATAATAAATATAGGATTTTTTTATGAAAATTTCAATTATTACCGTTTGCTATAATAGTAGTAAAACTATTTCACGAACAATACAATCTGTATTAGCACAATCTAATGTAAATCTTGAATACTTGATTGTTGATGGAGCTTCCAAAGATAATACAGTGGCTATTGCAGAGTCATTCAAGGAAAAGTTTAAGGAAAAAGGTATTGATTATATTATACTATCAGAAAAGGATAAAGGAATATACGATGCTATGAACAAAGGTGTTATGGCAGCTTCAGGAGATATTATCGGAATTCTTAATTCTGATGATAGATATGCATCTGAGGATATCCTAAAAACAGTTGAAGAAACCTTTGAAAAACAACATACAGAGACACTATATGGTAACCTTTTATATATAAATAATGAAAAACCCTATAGATATTGGCATAGTGGAAAATTTCATACTTTTAAACATGGATGGATGCCTCCACACCCTGCCTTTTTTGTGACAAAAGAAGCTTATCAAAAATATGGTTTATATCGTCTTGATTGTGGTGTAAATGCTGATTATGAATTTATGCTTCGACTTTTGGAAAAAGAAAAAGCAACAACATGTTGGGTTAATAAAATTTTTGTTTATATGGCAGCAGGTGGAACTAGTGACAATGGAATCAATTCTCGTATACAGGGAGTCGTTGATAATAAAATTGCATGGAAAGTAAACGGTATGCAACCACCGTTTTATACAGTTTACTGGAAAAAAATCCGTAAAATTCCACAATTCATAACAGCAAAATTTATAAAGATGGAGAAATAATATGAATATAACAGTTATAGGCGGAAGTGGTTTCGTAGGTTCAAGACTTGTTAAGCGTTTATTGGCAAGCGGACATACTGTAAAGATTGCAGATAAAAGAAAGAGTGTTGCTTATCCTGATTTGTGGGTAAGATGTGATATAAGAAACGCACCAGATGAAACAGCTGATTTTCCAGAAAGTCTAACTGATGCAGCTTCTGCACCTGGAAAGCACGACGAAGCTGTAAAGGCAATGCCAATGCACTCTCTTCTTGAAGTTTTGAAGGGTAGTGATGTTGTAATTAATCTTGCTGCGGAACATCGGGATGATGTAACTCCAAAATCTTTATATGATGATGTAAACGTTCAGGGAAGCGAGAATGTTTGTAAGGCATGTACAGAACTTGGAATTCACAAAATCATTTTTACAAGCTCTGTTGCTGTTTATGGATTCGCTCCAATTGGAACCGATGAAACTGGTGAAATTAATTACTTCAACGATTACGGCCGCACAAAATATCTTGCAGAAGGAAAATATCGTGATTGGTTAAAAGTAAATTCTGCAAACAGTGTGACTATAATTCGTCCGACGGTAATCTTTGGTGAGCAGAACCGTGGTAACGTATACAATCTTCTCCGCCAGATTGCTAGCGGACATTTTCCAATGGTCGGCAAAGGTACGAACAAAAAGAGCATGAACTATGTTGAGAATGTGGCTGCTTTTATAGAGTATGAGCTTTCTCATGATACTGATGCTGGTGAACATCTCTACAATTACTGTGATGAACCAGCCTATGATATGAATCATCTTGTTCTTGATGTTTATAAGTGTCTTGGAAAGAATAAAACAAAGTTATTCCACTTCCCATATTGGTTGGCTTACTTTGGTGGAATGTGTTTCGATTTCTTAGCATTTATTACACATAGAAAATTTGCTATTAGTGCAATTCGAGTTAAAAAGTTTACTCAAAATACATATTTTGTTGGAAATAACATTAAGCAAACAGATTTTGTTCCACCTGTTGCTTTGGAACAGGGGTTGAAACAAACAATTGATTATGAATTTGTAAACAAAGTTCAAGGACACACTTTTAGTTGCGAATAAATTAGGACACCACTATGCACACCCTCCTCTCCCTACCACAAAACCTTCTCACCACCTACCAGACCATCTGTCGCCCAAGTCAGGCTTCTTTTTTTTGTTGAGTCTGATCCTCAGGGCTCTCATTTAGGTTCGGGTGGTGGAACTGCCTGGATTCTTAAACAGTTTGCAAAGGCTCATGATTTTAAGCAAAAAAAATCTTATTCATGCTGGTGGGCAGGGGCGTCGGCTTCCTTCTTATTCTGCTTCATACAGAGGATATGCCTGTTGCTCCAATTGGAGTATATGGTAAAACAAAAACTGCTGTAAGACAGAATCTTATCGAGTATTACATAATTCGTACAGCATGGCTTTATGGCCGGGCAGGAAAAAAAACTTTGTCTATACTATGATAAAAGCAATGAATACTCATGATTCTGTAAAATTAGTAAATGACCAGAAATGAAGTCCAGCTTTTGCTGGAGTTGTTTGATAAGGGAAGAATAAAATAAACAATTATATTTATGCATCTATAAGAGCAAAACAATGCTTTTGGCACATATAAGGATTCTAAAAGAGATAAGTAATTATAATCAAAATGAAAACTCAAAATAAAATTGTTTTCACATATTAAAATAAGGATCTTAAGAAATGGATGTTAAGCAATATGTAATTAACAAGGGAATGGAAACTGCTTCAATAGAAATGATGAAGCTGGTAATTCAAGAAGATATTTCTTTATCTCAAAATACGAAACAAGAGTTTATTTCTACGATTAATATGTTTTCAACTGCAAAAAATATGGCAGAGTTGTTAATGCTCTTTTCTGGAAGAATGTGATATTTATATTCAGAATAAGAGAGGTCAGTTTCATCAAGCAAACAGTTATGGAAAAGATAAGTGCCCACCTAAAGACAAAAATTATTGAATATATTTGAATTTGTTTTTAAAATATATTATTGGAGGTACAGAAAAGTGGCTGCCGTTCAAGATGTTGCAAATTACATAATTAATTCAATAGAAGTAGATAATCTCAAATTGCAGAAGCTTACTTATTACTCACAGGCCGTACATTTAGTTCTGAATGATAAGGATCCTTTGTTTAAAGAAGAGATTGAAGCATGGCAGTATGGACCTGTTGTGCCTGAGCTTTACAGTCTGTATAAAATAAATGGATTTGACCCAATTCCTCATGTAGGTGGTGGTGGTCATTTAACTGCAAAGGAAATAGAATCAATAGATCTTGTTCTTGAATATTATGGCAAGATGACTGGCGTAGAACTTATTAATCAGACTCATCAGGAAGCTCCTTGGAAAGATGTTTATCAGCCTAACAAAAAGCATATAATCATTTCAAAGGAATCAATCTATAATTTTTATAAGGATAATTATTCTTTTACTGATGCATAAGAAACTAAAATCTGCCTCTAGGCAAAAAGATTTAGAAACAAAACATACAAGAAAGAAACTTGTTGTTAGTGAGGGGATAAGTACAAATTCTCAGAAAGTATTTTTTTCTTTTGAAAAATTTGGTGAAAAATCTCACGGATTAGATTGTGACTCTGAGGAATTTAAAAATCTTATTCGACATTTAAAAACTCTTAGTAAGATGTCATGGCAACAAGTTCAAGAATCAGACAGACATTAGTTAGGTTCCGAGGAAATAAATGTTTCTGAAATTCGAGAAAATGTTTCTACATCAAAAGACAGGGTTCTATCATTTAGGTATTCTGGTATGAAACCTTTTATAGGTGAACGCAAAAATCAGGTTCTTGATATTTATTATATAGACCCAGTATTTGATTTATACGATCACGATTAAATTTTGAACTTGCAAAAAAGAAAAGACTGATGGTGTTATGGCAACTGAACTACATCTGCAAGAAATACAATGTAACAATGCTTGACTGTCTTACAGGCTTTAAGTGGATTGCCGCTGTTGAAGATGATTTTGAAAAAACTGGTGAATATAATTACATTTTTGACCTTGAAAAAAGCTATGGCTACAAAGTAGAAAAAGAAGTAATGGATAAAGACGGTGTTTCTGCTTTATATTTAGGTGCAAGCCGTACAAAAGTCGGTTTATATCTAATTGGAAATAAAGATGCTCCATTCATCCCTGGTGTAATACAAAAAGCTGTTGATAATAATATTATAGAATTAAATAAGTCCAATTAAATATAGTATGACTAGTTCTGCAATATATATTGCTCTCTGTGTGAATGATTCTATAGACTAAGATAATGTTGGTTTATTATTTTATAAAAAATCCTAGTACATCCCCAACTAAAAAGTGATAATATATAATTAAACCAAAAAAACAGGACACCACCATGCAAACACTCCTCTCCTTACCACAAAACCTTCTCACCACCTACCAGGCCATCTGCCGCCCAAGTCAGGCTTCTTTTTTTATTGGCTCTGATCCTCAGGGCTCTCATTTAGGTTCGGGTGGTGGAACTGCCTGGATTCTTAAACAGTTTGCAAAGGCTCATGATTTTAAGCAAAAAAAGATTCTTATTCATGCTGGTGGGCAGGGGCGTCGTCTTCCTTCTTATTCGGCTTCTGGAAAGATTTTTACACCAATTCCTGTTTATCGCTGGAAAACTGGGCAGAAAATCGATCAGACTTTGCTTGATATTCAGACTGACTTTTATAATGATGTAATGGAACGTTCAAATCCTGACCAGAATCTTTTGATTGCTTCTGGCGATGTTCTTTTGCGTTGTAAGAGTCTTCCTGCAAAACTTCCTCAGGCTGACGTTGTAATTCTAACTACTTGGATAGATTCTTCTGTTGCAACTCATCATGGTGTTCTTTTTGCAAAAGCTCAAACTCCTTCTGTGCCTGACTTCATGTTGCAAAAACCTTCTACTTCTCAAATTGAGAAACTTCTTTCTACCCATCTTTTTATGATGGATACCGGCTGCTGGATTCTTTCCGACAAAGCTGTAGAGGTTCTTTTAAAAAAATGTGAATCTGGAACTGAACTTCCAAAAGAGTATGATTTTTATTCTGATTTTGGAGCGGCCCTTGGTCTTAATCCTTCTAAAACAGATTCAGATATTTCTTCTCTTTCTTGTGCTCTTGTTAATCTTGATGGCGGGGAATTCTATCATTATGGTACCAGCCGGGAACTCATTACTTCTACCGAAACCATTCAGAATCTTGAAACTGATCCCCGCAATATTTTGCAGAAAAAGGTAAAGGCTCATTCTTCAATTTTTATTCAGAATGCTCAGGTTTCAATTGACTGGAACGATTCTCACAAATACATCTGGATTGAAAATGCTTGTGTTGGCAAAGGCTGGACACTCAATGGTGAAAACATTATTACCGGGGTTCCTCAAAACACCTGGTCTCTCAATCTTCCAAAAGGTCAGTGTCTTGATGTTGAACCTGTAGATGAAAATTTTTATGTTCTCCGTGACTATCTGATTGATGATACATTTAAGGGCGAGCTTCAGTTCCAGAAACGTTTTCCTGTTATTTCTAAAGATGTTTTTGAAAAAGATGGCCATAAACTTTTAACTGATCTTTTTAATAAAATCCCAATTGAAAAAATTAATTCTAAATACAAGATTCATGAATGGCTTTCTGGTGATGATATTTTAAGTCGGGTAAACATCATCAAACTTTATAAGCAGCGTGAATCTTTCTTAAAAGAAAATCTTCTTGCCCTGCAGAAAAACTACAATAAATCAGTATTTTATCAGTGCGATTTAGCTCATACCCTTGAACTTTTTAATCATTTTGACCTGAAAACTTCAAATCTTCCACCAGTAGAAAGTTCTGATTCGGTTATCCGTATGCGCGATTTTATGTTCCGTGGTGATGAAGACAAGGCTTTTTCTACCTTGCAGGAATCTATCTTAAATGGGGTAGAAAAGGTTTCTCCAAAAATTGATCTTGTAATCGATCAGATTGCTTGGGGTCGTTCTCCAGTTCGTATAGATCTTGCAGGTGGCTGGTCAGACACTCCTCCTTATTCTATTTATAATGGTGGTTCTGTTGTAAATATTGCAATTGATTTAAATGGTCAGCAGCCGGTTCAGTGTTATATCAGACGTATTGCAAAACCTGAATTCATCCTCCGTTCTATTGATACTGGTGTTAGCGAAGTTGTTAGTGACTGGTCTTCTTTGGAAGCATATACTCAAGTTGGTTCTAGTTTTACTATTCCTAAGGCCGCTCTTTCTCTTGCAGGATTTAGTCAGCGTTTTTCTTTGCAAAAATATATATCTCTTGAAGAACAGTTAAAAGCTCTTGGTGGTGGTCTTGAAATTACTACTCTTGCAGCAATTCCAAAAGGTTCTGGTCTTGGTACTTCATCAATCATTGCATCTACCTTGCTTGGAACTCTTTCAAATGTTTGTTCTTTAGCCTGGAATGATGATGAAATCTGCTTTAGAACTCTTGCCCTTGAGCAGCTTCTTACAACAGGTGGTGGCTGGCAGGATCAGTTTGGCGGCGTTTTTGGCGGTATAAAACTTTGTACTTCGGTTCCTGGTATTCAAAATCTGCTTTCTGTAAGACGTCTTCCAACTAATGTTATTACTGACTCTGAAAATGCAGGACTCTGGCTTTGTTACTATACAGGTATTACTCGTGTTGCAAAGAACATTCTTTCTGATATTGTTCGTAACATGTTCCTGAATAAAGGTCAGACTTTAGCCTGTGATGATCAGATAAATAGTCATGCCCATACAATTGCAGATGCAATTCAGTTCTGTGATTACGAAAAAACTGCTTCTATGATTAAAACCTCCTGGGAACTTAATAAAAAACTTGATTCAGGTGTTTCTACTCCAGAAATTGATTCTCTTATTAAACGTATTGATGATTATGCTCTGGGCTATAAACTGGCAGGAGCGGGCGGTGGCGGTTACATGCTTATTTGTGCTAAAGATATTGAAGCTGCTGGTCGTATCAAAAAAGAGCTTACTCAAAATGCCTTGAATGAAAGAGCCCGTTTTGTAGACTTAAGTTTGAACTTAAAAGGTTTACAGATTACCCGCTCTTAAAAATACAAGAACGATATGATTAGATTATAAGTTTTTTAAATGTTATACTTAATCATATCATGCAGAATGCTCCATCATTATTCATTGGCGATCTGGTTCAAAGTCGTCGAATCATCTATCAGCCTTCCTCTTTTGCCATGCAGAATCTTCTTTATCTGCAGGAAACTGGCTCTTTAACTGCAATCAAACCTCACATTTCTAGTCGTCAGAATCTTTCATCTTTCCTTTTCTTTTATGTTACAGAGGGGCAGGGCACTCTTTCTTATAAAAATCAAACTTATACGATGAAAAAAGGGGATTGTGCCTTTATTGACTGCCGTAATAAGTATTCTCAATCTTCTTCTCCAGATAATTTGTGGTCTTTGAAGTGGGTGCATTTTAATGGTTCTAATTTGGGGCAGATTTATATGAAGTACCTTGAGCGTGGTGGTGCTCCTTCTTTTTCTGTTAAAAATGAACAGTCATCTTTTTTTAATGAAGTTTTAGACTCCATAATGGAGGTTGCTTCATCATCTTCTTATACCCGCGATATGAAGATTAATGAGGAGCTTTCTAAATTACTCACACTTTTGATGGAATATTCCTGGAATCCTGAAAAAACAAAAAATCCCGGCACCAAATCATTGAATATTTCAAATGTAAAAATTTTTATTGACCAGAAGTTTGAAGCTAAACTTTCTTTAGATGATGTTGCAAAGCAGTTCAACGTAAATAAATCTTATCTTCTTAGAGTTTTTAAAGAAAATACTGGGCTTACGGTAAATAATTATATTTTGCAAAGAAGAATTCTTAAGGCAAAAAATGAACTCC
>CAMPAL010000116.1 GCA_946631855.1 uncultured Treponema sp.
ATCCATTGCAGCTTCAGTATCAATTCCAAAACCTGCATAATAATTTTTTGCAAGCATGTAAGCATTTTCGCTCATTTTATTTTCCTCCATTTTTTAAAACCTTATTTCTTACGGCTTGTCTTGCCTCTGCAAGATTTTTAAATTCACCGTCACAAATCATTTGAATTAAACAATTACCAATTGCTGTCGCTTCAGATGGTCCTGCAATTATTTTTAAGCCTGTACATTGCTCTGTAAAAAGATTCAACAATGCAGATTTAGAACCACCACCCACAATATAAAGCTCTTCAAATGAACAATTTAAAATGTCTTCTAATTCTTTAATTGCTTCTGCATAGCACCTGGCAAGGCTTTCATAAATCACACGGGCTAGTTCTCCAGCAGTTTGGGGAACTCTTAATTTTCTTTTCTGACAAAATGATTGAACTGCATCTATCATGCTGCTTGGAGCAAGAAAACATTTATCATTACAAGCAACTATTGATTTAATACAGCTTTCTTTGGCTTCTTTGTCTAATTCATCAAAAGAAATTACATTTGCACTTCGTTCTTCCAATTCCTTTTTCACAGATTGAAGCATCCAAAGTCCCATGATATTCTTTAAAAATCGATATCTGTTTCCAAATCCATTTTCTCCATACCCACCTTCGTTTGTATAATTATGAATAAAAGATTTATGATTCTTATTTGCTTCAAATAATTCACTTCCCAAAAGAGACCAGGTTCCAGAACTGATATATAAAACAGGTTTGTTTTCACCAGACTTATTTTCAGAAAGAGGAATGGCAGCAATTGCAGAGCCTGTATCATGAGTGCAAGGAAGTACAATATCACAGGAAAAACCAACTTCTTTTTCAATATCCTCTGACAGTCTTCCAATTTTTTTCCCAGGCTTTAAAATTGGCATAAATATTTTTTCAGGAAGACCTAAAAGTTTAATTAGTTTCCAGTCCCAGTCTTTTGTTTCTGTATTTACCAATGCAGTAGTAGTAGCATTTGTATATTCATTCGAAATCTGTCCACTTAATAGATAATGGAAATAATCTGGAATCATAAGAAAATTATTTGCTTTTTCAAGAATTTCAGGATTTTTATCTTTTATACTCATCAATTGATAAATAGTATTAAAAGGCTGTCTTTGAATTCCTGTTCTTTGATAAAGTTCTTCTGCTCCTATCAAAGAATTTAACTTCTCCATATATCCTTCAGTTCTATTATCACGATAAGCAACAGAATCCCCCAGAATTTTTCCTTCACTATCCAAAAGAACAAAATCGCATCCCCAGGTATCTACTCCTAAACTTTCAGGAATTACACCCTGTTTTTTGCATTCTTTCAGCCCCTCTTTTATATTTGTAAAAAGACCATCCAGATTCCAACATAAATGGTTATTTCTTTTTTCCAGTCCATTCATAAAACGAAAAATTTCTTTATATTCCAATTCTTCATTTTCATTCTTCCAGGTTATAAAATGTCGTCCACTGGAAGCTCCTATATCAACCGCCAGAAAATATTTCATTCTTGCGCCTCCTTTTTTTTATGATTTTACGACCACTTACATCTGGAAAGTAGTATCAGATTTATCAATTTTTATTGATTTTTTTTAAACTGCTTTTATAATCACCTTATGGACAATCTTTTAAAAACAGGAATGCTGGCAATACCTCAAGAATTAATCTCTCAAAGCCAGGAAGAGTATTTATATCAGGAATATCATATCTCAAAAAAAGACCCTTTAAAGTTTTCCAGATTTCTAAAATCACTTGATAAGAATAAAATTGTCCAAAATACTTATTTTATTCCCGAAATAAAAGAATCTATTCCAGAAGTACTACCAGAATCGACTTTTTTTGGAAGTGATAAAAAAACTACAATCGTAATTAGAAAACATCCTAAAGCAACACCAATTTTTACACATTCTCATGAATTTCTTGAATTTTTTTATGTTCTTAAGGGAAAATCAGATCAAAAAATAAACGAAATAGATTTTAAAATGAATGAAGGTGATTTATGCCTTATTCCTCCAAATATCCGCCATAGTCTGAGTGTTTTTGATGATAGTATAATTTTAAATATTTTAGTAAGACGAAGTACTTTTGAAAAAATTTTTCATAACTTTTTATGTATAGATAACATACTTTCTTCATTTATCCTGAATAATATGTACAGTAAAAAAGCTGCAGATTATTTAATTTTTCACACTTATAATAACCCTGAAATTCATAATCTGATAATTGAAATGTATAACGAAAGTAAAAATCCCGATTTATACACTCAAGATCTTCTTCAAATATATCTTCATAAACTATTTATTCTTCTTTTGCGAAATTCAAAAGATAATTATGATTTACCACCAGATGTAAATAAAGATAACCTTTTACGTTTTGATATAATCCGCTATATTCAGGATTCTTATAAAGAAATTAGTCTGGAAAATCTGGCAGAAAATTTTCGCCTGACTCCTCAATATGCTTCTAAATTAATAAAACAGATTACCGGTCATACTTTTTCTGAAATTGTTCTAAACATACGAATGCAGCAAGCCTGTTCTCTATTGAAAAATACCAAAATTCCAATTGGTGATATAGCTTATGAAATTGGATATTTAAATCCTGAACATTTTATAAGAGTTTTCAAGAGAAAATATAATATTACTCCAAAGGAATTCCGTCTTTCATCTAAAGAATAACTAAAGCCTTATATCCATAACAGTTATATCATCAGGAATCATAGCATTTTCAATCCATTCTTCAACAGCTGATTTAACTGATTTTTCAAATTGTTCAGTTCCTTTACTAAAAAGACGCATAAAGAATTGTTTTGCTCTTGCATCTTCGAATCGTATTCCATTTTCACTCTGCATATCTGTAAAGCCATCAGAATAAAGATTTATATGACTTCCCTTTACAATAGGAAATCTATAAACCGATTTTAATGAATCTTTAACCGCTCCCATTCCAAAAGGAGGTAAACCAGGCTCCAGAGAAAAGATTTTTACTGACTTTGAACCTTCCTTTGGAATAAATACATAAACATTTGTATGCCCACAGTTTTGAATTTCTACAGTACCTTTTTTTATATCTACATAGCACAAGGCACCTGTTATAAAATTCCCTACTGGGACTATTTTTTGTAGAAAATCGTCTAAGGCAATTGTAACTCCAGCAGGACTTTTATATTTTTCATTTGATGAATCCAATTCAATCATCCTAAAAAAGGAAGCAATGGTCATTGTAAGAAGAGCAGCAGCAACATTTTTACCAGAAACATCAAAACTTGCTGTTAAATAAAGAGAATCTGATAATTTTTCAGAAATATAAAAATCTCCGCCTACTGCATTAGCCATTTTATTCCATATACCAAGCTTAAATGGCCAACTATTATCTTCTTTGTAATTACTTTTTGGCAGACAATTTTGCTGTATAAAACAGGCTTTTTCTAAATCCTTTTCTCTAACTTCTGCAACTCTATTCATAAAATCTTCAAGAGAAGCCAAACCGTAAAAGCTGCTGTTATTATACATAACAGGAATAAATTGCAAATCATTTGCATAAGCTGCCGAAGAAACCTGTGCTAATATTTTTTCAATGTAATCTCTTGCAAAAAAAGTAACAGGAATAGTTTTTACATAATTTATAATCTTCTTGTTAGAAAAGAGACCTATTTTCTTTGATAACAAAGAACTAACAGAACGTCTTTCAATCAAACCAATTATCTGATCATCCTCTTCAATTGGAATAGCCTGTAAATCTTCATTTTCTAAAAATTTTTCTAAAACAATTTCAATAGGATTTGAACTATTTATAGGTTCAATATAATTTGCAATTGAACCAACTTGTTTAAAACCAAACTGTTCTTTTATATTTCCTATATTTTCAAAAGAATTTTTAGTTTTATTTTCTTTTTCTGAGTCACTTAATAATTCATTCAAGAAAAATTCTTCATCTATAATTTCTTCCATGTAGACTAGTCTAAAATCTTTCTTATTTTTTAAATAGTGAAATTTACCACTTTTTTATTGATTTTTGTTAACCTCAATATACTGTCTTGCCCTGGCCATTGCTTCCTGAGTTAAATCTTTTATAATTTCACTTGCAATAATTAATCCTGCAACAGATGGAACAAAAGCATTGCTTCCAGGAATGTCTCTGCGTTCTGTACATTTATGCTTAGTTCCTGGTGGACAAATACAATGCATACGACAACTAATTGCCATATCTTCAATTGGACGTAAAGCTTTTTCTGTTGAATATACGACTTTTACGTTTTTAATTCTGCGTTTTTTACATTCCTGACGCATTACACGGGCAAGCGGACAAACTGAAGTCTGGGAAATATCAGCAACTTTAAATTGAGTTGGATCCAGTTTATTTCCGGCACCCATACTTGAAATGATTCTGGTTCCGGCTTCTTTTGCCTGCATAATCAAATTAATTTTTGCAGTAACTGTATCAACGGCATCTACGACATAATCATATTTTGTAAAATCAAACTGATCTTTTGTTTCTGGAAGATAAAAACACTTATGAACATTTACTTCTGCCTGAGGATTTATATCAAGAATGCGGTCTTTCATAACATCAACTTTGTATTTTCCAATAGTTGAATGAGTTGCAATAATCTGACGGTTCAGATTTGTAAGACAGACTTTATCATCATCAATAATATCTATATGTTGAATTCCTGAACGAACCAGAGCTTCTACTGTATATCCACCTACTCCACCAATTCCAAATACAGCAACATGAGCTGTATTCAGAATTTCCATTGCTTCTTTACCGATTATTAATTCTGTTCGTGAAAACTGATTAAGCATTAAAATTCCTCATATTTACCTATTAATGCACAAGGATATAGATTTCACAGAACTTTGTACAGACATTTATTCGGATATATATTTACCGTTTTTATCTTTTTCCATGAATTTAAATGTGTGATAATTTGAAAACCATGGGCTTGAAGGAGATATTGAACCATCAGGATTAAATCCCAAAAATTCAAAATCGTTAAAAAGACAGGTTCTCATAACAAGTCCCTGTTTTTCCTTATAAAAGAATTCAACAATCATAAAATTATAGCCTTTTGAATAATCTGATTTTGGCTCCTGAATAAAGGCAGTACAACCAAAATCTGCATTGAATTCCTTTTTAACATCTTCTTCTCTAAAAAGACTTACAGCATTTTGTGGAACTTCATATCCTGCAATGTTGTTTAAACACATTAAAACAGTTAAAGCATACTGGGTTTGTAAGTCACTATCATCTGTTCCTGTGTCTGTAAAAAGAGAATATCTAATCTCACCATTCAGTCCATTCTTTGACAGTGAAAAGGACTGAGTTACATCAACATCATTATTTTTTAGATTTTTAATGACTTTCATGTCTTCTGTAAGGTAATAATAGACATCGAACTCTTTTTCTGATTTTGTGATTCTAAATCGGTTGCCTAAGATTTTTGCATAACACACTGATGTGCATAAGAATAAAATCACCCCTGTTAATAAAACTGCCTTTTTTTTCATTTTCTTCTCCTCTTCTTTTATAATTTTTTTATAAAATTCCTCTTAAACGTGCCTCCCAGACTGCTCCAGTTGCATTCCCAGCGTTCAATTTGGCGTATAAATTTTTTAAATGATATTTTACAGTATTGTTACTTATCAAAAAGTAACCGGCAATTTCGTCTGTAGATTTTCCACGCTCAAGAAGATTGAGGATTTCTTTTTCCATTTTTGTCAGACTTGTTGTATTTGCCTTAGGTTTTAGATAAAGAGGATATTTTAAGGATAATTTTCTGGCTTCTTCTATAATTAATGTGAAAAACTCCTGACCGAAAGAATCTATACCTTTTTCTTTTATGAAGGCATTTAAAACTGGCAGAACCCCTTCTCCTTCATCTGCAATAATTCTGTAATACTGTCTGCGTTTTGCAATTTTCAAACTTCGATAAAGGGCTTTAAATGCTATTTCCTTTTGATTGGCACGGAACAATGCGATTGCATTTAACATATCAATTTCGCACATATCCATATGACGTTTTCCTTCTTCCAGCAAAGGACGAAGTTTTTCTACAAGTGCAATTACAGCTGCATAATTTTCAACAATGATATAAGCTCGAAGTTTTACCATGTATCTCCAGGTATCCAGCATATTAAAATCACTGAACTCGTTTGGAGAATCATTTTTTAACCATTCAACAATTTTTTCTGTATCACCATTCAGCATTGAACATAAGGTCTGTGCCGCATCAATATTATAAGAAAATTCGGCATGGCCCTTCTCTTTCACGTATTTTCGAATATTTTCGATGTATGCTTCCGGTCTTGGATTTTTTTCCTGTGCAATCAGAATTTTTGACTGTAAATACAAGGCTGCAAACAAAAGTCTTCTTTCACTGTCTTTATCAAATTGTTTTATAGTTCTACTTACAAGAATTTCTGCATCAATAAGACAATTTTTCAGGTAATTCCATTCGCTAAGGCAAAGATTGTAAATTGCAGGAGCAAGACTTTTATCATACAGGCAGGATAAATCTTCTATGAATAGTTTTTTTCTTGATTCTAAGAGCGGACAGATTCTGGAAAAATCATTAAAGCCATTTAAAATTGACGGGCGTCCAACAGTAAGCACAATATTATTTATTGATGTTTTTGTTTTCTTAAGATATTCAATTATATCAATAAAGCCTTTCCAGGTTATCCTTGGATTTATAAGTTTTAATCCAAGTTTTAAATATTGTATTTCATAAGGCACATTATCATCAGGAATGGAATCTATTACAGCCTGAAGTTTATCCAGTTCTCCATCCATAATATAATTTAAACAAACACCAGCCAGACAAATGGGATTTTTTTTCAATTCTTCAGGAGGAATAGAATAATATAAATCTCTGTCCTTGTGATAATCGATTAGATAATAATCTGTAGAAGTATTTATAATTTTTTTTATAAGTTTTTTTGCAATTTCTGAATAATCGGGCTCTGAATTATTTTCCATTATAAAAATTATATCATAGATTTCATAAAACTGCTCAAACGTTCTTTATCAACCTTACAAATTTGACGGTCATAGGTATAAAAACCATTTATTTCATCTTCTATATCAGACAATTGTGTGTAAATTGAACCGCACAGTCCTTTTGAAATGCCTGGAACAATCATCTTTTCATATACTTTGATGATTCTGTCGGTTAAATCTTTTTCATCATTACACTTTCCATAACCGTAAGACTTTTCGGGATTCCAGATATGACCAGGCACTTCTCTGCTGAAACCTCCAAATTCAGAAAGAAATAATGGTTTTTGGCCAGCCTTAAGATTTTTTGTTCTAAAATAAATATGCAGACTGTCTAAATCCGAATTTTTCTGCTTAAACCAGCCGGAAGTATAATCATAAATTCTTGAAGGGTCTTTTTCTTTCAGTTCATCCCCTATTTCATCACTATCTGTCTGTCCCCAGCCTTCATTAAAAACTGTATACATAATTACAGATGGATTATTATGCAAAAAATTCTGAGTTTCAAAGGCACTTAATTTAAACCATTGTTTTTGCTCTTCATTTTTGTAACGATTTTTATCATTAAGTTTAAAACCAAGAGTTGGCAGTAAAGTATCTTTAAAAAATGAGTAAGGTCCATTATTTATCATGTCTTGAACAAGATACATGCCAAGACTGTCACAAAAATAATAAAAAAGTTCAGGTTCTACCTTTAT
>CAMPAL010000117.1 GCA_946631855.1 uncultured Treponema sp.
AAGAAATAAAGGGAATTGGTCGTGTAAAAGATACTCTTTCCCGCATGAATTATCAGTCTACCATCCTTATGACTCAGGAAATGAAAAAGGTAGAAAAACTTTTTACACTCACATCAGTTGTGCTTGCAATTGTTTCTTCTGTATTCCTGGCACTTTTAATTTTGATAGTAACAACAAAAGTTTCTAAAAGAATTGTTTCAATTGAAAAAATAACAGAAATTCTGGCCAAAAAAGATTTTTCCGTAAAATTAAAACCAAATGGAAGTGCAGAAATGCAGTCTTTGATGCGTAACATGAATCAGATGATTGATCAGATAAATGATTTCTTTATTGTTGTAAAAACAGCAGCGTCAAAAGCAATTTCATCAGGTTATATGATTACAGATTCTGCAAATAGTACTGCCGCTGCTTCAGGACAAATTGCCGATAACCTTGATACAATCAGCAGGGAATTTGAACAGATTACAGGTGCCGTTCAGAGAGCAGTTACAGTCATTTCAGAAATGAACATGCATATTGATACTCTGGTAGAAAATAACCAGAAACAGACAGTCGCAATTGAAAATTCAAATAATGCAGTAAATGAAGTTGTAGAAACTCTGGAATATATGAACGACATGGCAATCAAACGTACTCAAAGTGCACAGGAAATGAACAGCCTGATTGATGATGGTGATGCCAAAATTACTTCTACAAAAAATGTCCTTAACGATATTAACAGTAAGCTTGATGAAGTTAGAAACGTTGTAACTATCATTAATAGTATTGCCAATAAAACAAACCTTCTTTCAATGAATGCGGCAATTGAATCTGCACATGCTGGTGAAGCTGGAAAAGGATTTGGAGTTGTTGCAGCAGAAATTCGTTCGCTGGCGGAAGAAACTCAGAAAAATTCTGTCCGCATTTCGGATGTTGTTCAGAATATCGTTAATTCTGTTTATGTAGCAAATGAATCAAGTAAGGAAGCTTCTGTTGCTTTTTCTAAAGTAAGTAAACAGGCTGAAGAAATCATTGGTTCTTTGCAGGAAATTACAGGCGGTATTGGCCGAATTGATGAACAGATGCATCAGATTAAAAATCGTTCTGAGGAAACTTCTGAAGCGGCTGATCAGATTAACTCTTACTGTGGTGAAATTTCTCAAAAACAGACCTTGGTTTCAAAAGAAGTAGATTCAATGAATGATTTGTTTGTTGAAACTTCTGTTTCTATTAAAAAGATGAAGAAGAGTACAGAAGATATTACTGGTCGTATGATGCAGGTCAGCAATTTAAGTAAGGATTCTTATAAAAATATGACTGACCTTGAAAATATCCTTGAAGAATTTAAGACTAAGATGGAAGTTGAACAGGCTGTTGAAAAGGTTGATGAAAGTATTTCAATTGATAAGCCTGTTTCAGTTGAACTTGAAAACTTCGAAGGTTTTGATCAGATAGAAAAACCAGAAGGTGCAGAAGATATTGTCTTTAGCCTAGAAGATGTCGAAGAGTATCAGAAGTAAGACAATCAGATAAGGGAAAGAAATTAGTACCGAACTTGGAATTTGTGGCAGAAAATTCTGAATGCTGGCAGAAAAAATATCGGCACAACAAAAGATAAAAACACAAAAGAGGATTCTAAGAGGCCTTTTCTTTCCCAGGAAGACTGCTGCAAGGGCCATCCATCCTCTTCCGCTCGAAATATTTGGTACAAAGGCAGAAATCTTCATTACTAAAAAAGTTCCTGAAAAAGAAGCATAAAAAGCTGCCAGAGACCAGGCCATTATTTTACAATTTTCAGGGCTTATTCCTTTTGCCCGTAAAACATCTCCATCACTTCCGGTAATTCTTAAATATAATCCGAGTCTGCTTTTAATTAAGAAAAAAAGAGCTGCAGCAATCAGTATTACAGATGAAGAAAGAGTAAAACTTTTTGCATATAAAGGACTGATGTTATATGCTTCAGAAGTCAGAACACCCCTGTTATTAAAAATCAGAAAAGATAAAAAAGAAGGCATAGCTGAGAAAAAGAGATTGAGTGCAATTGCCGAAATAAATTTATTTGTTTTAAGTTTTTCTGTAATAAAGGCAAAAATAAAAATGACTAGGGTAGTACACAAACTTGTCAGAAAGGCTGCCAGCAGGGGAGAGTGAAAACAGATTGTGAAGGAGTAGCTCAAAAATGCTGAAAAAGAAATCAGACCTTCCAGAAAAAGAGCAAGGCATCCTGCATATTCAGAAAAAAGAGCTCCAAAAGAGGCCAGTATTAATGGGCAGGAAAAAGAAAGTAGATTTAATATCATTATTTATCATCCTTCTTGTGAATTAAAAATGAAATTACAAGTAAAATAAATGCCTGCAGCAAAGTGCTCATATCAAAACCAAAATTATGGTAGAGTGCATATTTATTTGAATATGTGGTAATAAAGCCCATAAAAAGTGAAGAAGGAATTATCAGCAGAGGATTAGAAGAAGCTATCAGGGCTGTAGAAAAGGCATTCCACCCCATGCCAGAATAAAATCCAAGATGACAGGTGTAGTAAGTTCCTGTAACTGCCAGTGCCCCGCAAAGTCCGTGCATTCCTCCTGAAACTAGAGCTGAAGTCAAAGTTAAAGAGTTTTCTCTGTATCCTGCAAAAGCTGCAAAACGGGGAGAAATTCCATAAATACAAAGTTTCCTGCCAAAACTTGTTCTGTATATTAAAAAGAAAAATACAAGACAGATGGCAAGGGCTATAAAAAAAGATGGATTCAAAGGTGATGGTTTTAATATAGAAGATAAACGGAACTTCTGAGCTATAAAAGGGGTCGCAAGCAGATTGTCTGTATGGCTTCTGAATGGCCCGCTGATTAGTCCGTCAATAAAGGGAATGACTGCTGCAGAAATAATGTAACTTGTAAAAAGAAAATCTGCGTGACGATATTTCTTAAAAAAGGCTGATAAGGTGGTCAGAAAGCCTGAACACAAAAAGGCACATATGAAAACCAGAGGCAGAAGGACTGGGGATGGGAGAAAAGACAGTTTTACCAGCAGAAGGGCAGAAATAAAGCCTCCAAAGTAAATCTGTCCTTCACCACCCAGGTTGAATTCTCCAGATTTTATAGAAAGGGCTGCCCCACATCCTGCAACCATGTAAAGGGAGGACAGATTTAGTGCCGAACCAAAATAGTATAAGTTCATTTTTTTTCCTCCCTTTTTCCTGAAATGATAACCTGAGTTCCTTCTTTTGTAAGTCCGTCCAGCCGCTTATAAAGTCTTTCTGTTGCTTCAACATCAAGTCCCTGGGTTGGTTTAAATAAATAAAGTTTTTCAGGTTTTTTATCAATTGCTCTTTCAAGAATCAGTTTTTGAAGCATTCCTCCCGAAAGTGCCCGAACTTTCTCAGAAATCTTTATGTTTACTCCTGCTTTTTTCAGGATTTCTTTTGCCTTCTTTTCTAAATCTTTTTGTTTTCCTTTTGGATTAAATGCCGTAAGCAGCTGCAAAATGGAAAGTTCCGGATTTGAGGCGGTGAAAGTTTTGTCAGAAGGAATAACTTCTATTTTATCATCCTGTCTTTTAATTGAATCTTCCGAAATATTCTGTAGGATGATTGATTCTGGCAGTTTTACTTCTTTTGAAATACCGTAGAGTTTTGACCGGATACTTTCTTCTGTAAAGTTTTTTGAATCATCATTTTCTACAATCACACCTTCCTGAAGCAGAATAATCTGGTCGCTTTTTGAAAGGGCCTCTTTTAAGTCGTGAGTAATCATGATGATTGAAAGACCTGATCCTGTCAGTTTTCTGAGTTTTTCAAGCGGGATAGCAGGCGGTTCGTCCAGAATCAGAAGACTGGGATTTTTCATTAAAGCACCTGTCAGAGAAACGTAAAAACATTCTTCCTGAGACAGTTCTTTTACCAGAGTTTTAAGATTGTGGTCTGGAAGCCAGAAGGAAAGAAGATTTTCCATCAGTGGAAATTGACTTTTTGGAATCCCGATTTTCAGATTATCTTTTATTGAAATTGACGGAGAAAGAAGTGGACGCTGGTGAACGCAGACAATTCCTTCCTGAATGGCTGATTTTGGAGAGTCAAAAACAAGTTCTTTCCCATTTTTTAAAATTTGTCCGGAACTTGCTTTTATATCTCCGCAGATTACATGTGCAAGGGTAGATTTTCCTGCTCCGTTTTCACCAAGAAGAGAATAAATTCTACCATGATTAAAAGTTACATTTATTCCTTTGAGAACTTTTTTATAAGAATAATTTACACATATATCTTTTAGTTCCAGCATTTATTGAATTATCAAATCTCCGCTTTTAATTTTGATTACAAGAGCTTCCATTATATTCTGAACATTCTTTGGTACAGTTGAAAGATAGTTTGGATCATCATCAATGAAAGTTACATATCCTTCTTTGACTCCTACCATTTCAGCTGTTCCCCAAGGGGTTTTTCCTTCAAGAAATTCTGATGTAACTTTTTCGGCAATGGCAACCTGTTCCATTGTACAGCTGGAAATGATAGTTCCTGGGGCTTTACTGAAACCATTGTTGTCGAACCAGGTAATGTAGATTCCATTGTTTACAGCTGAATTAATAACTCCCTGCGATGCGCCTCCACAAATTGGAAGAATTACATCAACGCCTTTTTTATAAAGTGCATCGGCAATTTCTGCACCTTTTGTTGCATCATACCAGTTTCCAACAACACGAAAATCCATACTGCTTGAACTGTCTGCTGCTAAAGCTCCTTTTTCAAAAAATGGATAAATTATGTTGTTCATTACAGGATATTCCTGAGCTGCAATCAGGGCAATTTTGTGTGATTTTGACATCAGGCCTGCAATATATCCGGTAAGATATGCTGATTCGTACTGATTATAACATACTGTGTGAATATTCTGATTTCCTTCTTTTGTTGCATCCAGGAGGATAAACTTCTGATTTGGGAAGGACTGAATAACAGGTTCTACAAGATCAGGAAGGGAAGGGTTTGAAGAAATGATAAGGTCATATTTCATTTCAGCTGCAAGAGCGGTGATTTTTGGTCCCCATTCAGCCTGATTAGTTCCGGCTTCCATTACAAAAAGTTCTACTTTTTCATCATCTGAAATCTTTGCGTTATATTCTTCAACAGCATTTGTAACGCCTTCTACCAGCATCTGATAGCTTGGACTGTCATCACAAATTCCTGGTACAAAAACTGCAATTTTTTTATTGTCTGATTTTTTTGAACAGCCTGTAAGAATAAGCAGTGCAAAACTAAGTAAAACTAAAGTAATTTTTTTCATAAAAATTCTCCCGGGTTGAAAAAATGTTTATAGGCAATAATAGTTTTATATAAAACTATTGTCAAGAAGTCGGGAAGAAAAAACAAGGGGTGGTGATTTAGCGGAAGTTATTTTCGATTCTTTTCAGATAATTAAAGAAGTCATCTTTTTCTTCTTCAGAAAAGCCTTTATAAAAGGTTGTAAGGAGTTCTTTTGAAATATCAAAAGCAGTCTGATTAAACAGTTTGCCTTTTTCGGTCAGGAAAATATTTTTACTTCTTTTATCAATTTTGTCTGCTTCTGTATAAACCAGGCCTTCCTGTTCAAGCTTTCGAACAAGCACAGTGGTGGTGGATTTATCACGATTTATTTTTTCTGCCAGCTGTCCCATAGACAGTTCATCCTTTACACTAAGCTGAAAAAGAATGTTCCCGTGGGAAGATGCAAAATCCTGAAAGCCCTGTTTTTTCAGGTTCTGCATTACGAAGTCAGCGGTGATAGAGTGAATATGTGATAATAATGATATAGAGCAATTGATATCCATAACTCTTTATTATATCAGTTTTTTCTTGTAATTAATAATATTTCTTGTTAAATTTATTTTATGTTTGGATTTTTAATTAAAAAGAGTTTTTGTGACGGCTGGGATAATCTTTTATCACTTGTTATTGTTAATGTAATTAATCTTTTTGCTGGTTTTGGTCTTGTTTTTCTTAATATTTTTGCAAATGCTACTGAAAGTATTATTATAAAAGTTCTTGCTTTTATTTTGTCTTTTGTTGTAATGTCAATTTTGATTTTTGCCTATGGTGATTCTGCAGCAAAAATTGCAAACTTTGAAGGAATACATCTTCTTGATTATTTTAAGGCTATTCCAGGTGTTTTAAAAGATGCCAGTCTTTTTGGACTTCTTCTTAGTATTGTTGTTCTTTTAAGTTCATTTTCTATTAAATATTATTTTACTCAGTCAGAATCAATTTTCAGTTTTATGCTTGGAGCTGCAATTTTATGGATTGATGTTTTTGTTTTTCTTTCTTTAATCTGGTTTATCCCAATCCGCTCATTAATGCATAATAATTTTAAGAAATGCCTGAAAAAATCATTTATCATCTTTTTTGATAATACAGGCTTTACTGTAGCTGTTGCTTTTTACAATCTGATTTTGATTGCTTTTTCTGTTGCTTTTATAGGCTTTCTGCCATCGGTAGCAGGTCTTCTTATTGCTAATACAAATGCCCTTCGTTTAAGACTTTACAAATATGATTATCTCGAAGAGCATCCGGAACTGGTTACAAAAAAAGAACGTAAACAGATTCCTTGGGAAGAATTGATTTATGATGATCGCGAAACACTTGGTCCACGAAAATTAAAAAGTTTCTTCTTCCCTTGGAAAAACGATTAATTATTTAGTCATTAAAAGTGTTTTTGCATCAAGATTTACTTTGCCGTTTCCATTCTTAAGAATTGAAAGGGAAAGTTCTTTGCCTTCTGCAGCAAGATGAGCAACACTTGTAAATAATGCAAGTTTATCTTCTTCTAGAGTTGATTTTAAGTCGCTTGCTTCATTTGTGTAAGAGAACCATGAAGTCATTTTTTCAGTTTTTACAAACTTAGCAAATGTTTCAAGGTCAGCTACAGGAGTTTTTGCAAGATCAAGACCGTCTACAACAATAGCTGCAATTTTGATTCCGCCTTCTTTTAATGCCTTAAGAGTGTTTACAACTTTTGGCAAAGTGAAAGTTTCCTGATTAAAGTTTAAGATTGTTCTGTTACGAACTATTTCTTCATTAATATCATCAAGATTAAAATTCTTTTTCTTTGCAATTTCTGCAAGAATACTTGAATACCAGGCAATTACATTTGATGACTGCTGATCAAAAGAAACATGAATTAAAGCCTTATCATTCAAAAGTGTATCGATTCCAAATTGAACCAGAATAGAAGTTTTTCCAAGTCCTTTTTTAGCTGTTACAAGTCCCATTTCTCCATCTTTAAGACAGGCATTTGTGACATCAAAATAACGAACTGGACTGTGTGGGATTAAATCTTTTTTATCCATAATAGCGCCTCCTGGGTAAGCAGAAAAATTTAATTAGTGTAGGAAAGATATTCATCAACTAACTTATAATAAATATTAATTCGACAAATCCCAAAAAGCAAGTTTAAAAGAAAAAAGGCCGCCCTGTTTCCAAAGCGACCTTTCTAAGCTTTAAGAAATAACTTCGTTATTTCTTTGCAGCTTCTTTTTCAGCCTTGTGTTTAGCGATAAGTTCATCAGCAATAGCGTTAGGAACTTTACCGTATTTCAAGAATTCCATTGTGAATTCACCCTTACCCTGAGTTGAAGAACGGAGGATAGTAGAGAATCCGAACATTTCAGAAAGTG
>CAMPAL010000118.1 GCA_946631855.1 uncultured Treponema sp.
ATCTTTTTCAGCAAATGTAATTGAATCGGATGTAAATGCTGATTCTTTTTTAATAAAAGCAAATAAATATTATGACCAGGAAATCTAAAAAATCTAAAGAAGCAAAATTTTTTTGTGAAAGCTGTAATTCTGAAGTACCTCGTAATTCAAGGGTTTGTCCAACCTGCGGAAAATTTTTTGCCGCAGTAAGATGTCCCCAGTGTGGAAGAACTGGTTCTAACGAAGATTTTAGAAACGGTTGTCCAACCTGTGGCTATGCAATCAATCCTGATACTATGGGAAGAGCTTCTGGTTTTACACCATCCCTTGGTTCAAATATAAATTATAAAAATTCGTCTTCTGTTAATTCAGTCAATCTTTTTAGAAATCTCAACGGACGAAAAAAGAAATCTTATGTTGAATCAGGATTGCCTGCCTGGGTATATCTTTCTACTTTGCTTGTTTTAATTGTTCTTATGGCACTTTTGTATTCCTGCCTGATAAAACCCTTCTAAACAAACAAGAGTCAGATAATTGACTAAATGCTCAATTTTCTGTATTATTTTAATACATTTTTAGCCCGGATGGCGGAATTGGTAGACGCGCCTGGTTCAGGTCCAGGTGAAAGTAATTTCATAGGAGTTCAAGTCTCCTTTCGGGTATTCAAATACAATTTTAGTTGCAGAAAACTTAATCGGTTCTTCTGCATTTTTTTTGTCCGGATTATAAAGAGGGTCATTTTCGATTGGAAGTCCTGCCCATGCTAGATGACATCTTACCTGATGACGGTATCCTTCTGAAATTGTACACTCTACCCTGTATTTCTTATCAGTTTTTTCAAGAATTTTTACATTTGTTGTATAGAGTTTTCTTTTTCCAAGTTTTTGTAAAGCAGCCTTGCCGGAAGCTTCTGTAACAGGCCTTACTTCTTTTCCACCTTTTCCAAAAGCCCTGAAATATGATGTAAGCTTAAAATCCCGGGAGATTTTTACATTTAGTGGTGGAAATCCTTCTCTATTAGAAGTTTCATTTGAAATGTTGCAGACGGCCTGATAAGTTTTAATAATTCTGCCCTCTTTTTGTTCATCTTGTAAAAAATCATAAGCTTCCTGATTAGCGGCAATAATCATAAGTCCATCGGTGACTGTATCTAATCGGTGAAGAAGACCAAATTCAATATCCTTTTTGCCTTTTACATTTTTACATTCCGGATATAATTCGAGCACCTGGGCTAAGGCATTGTTTTTATCATCCGGATTCAGAGGTGCAGAAGCTAAACCTTTAGGTTTATTTATAATGAGAAAAGGTTTTTCTTTACTTGGTGAATGAATTATCTGAATTTTTTCCACTTTATTTGCTCAAAATTGTTTTAGGATATTTTGCTTTCAGTTTTTTTTCTATGATTTTAAAACGTTCTGGTGTTTCTGTTCTGAAAGTTTTGTATTCATCCTGGCCAGGCAGGCGGATTTTTAACTGAACAGAATGGAGCATCAAAGTTGCGTCTGGGAAATTTGAATCCGGCTTGTTATAAACTGAATCACCAAGGATCGGGCATCCAAGATATTTCATATGCACCCTGATCTGATGGGTACGGCCTGTTTTTAGTCGTACTCTGATTAAAGAGTAATTTCCATAACTTGCAATACAATGATATAAAGTTCGGGCAAATTTTCCTTCCTGAGTATCAATTACAGCCTTGAAACGATGGCGATTTTTTGGATCCCGAATAATCTGTGTTCTGATATCGCCTGTTCTTTTTGGAGGTCTTCCTGTTACAATCAGAATATATTCTTTTTGTAGAGTTTTATCCTTAAATTGTTTCTGGAGAAATTCTTCTGCATCGCGGTTTTTTGCCGTAATAATTATTCCCGAAGTTTCTTTGTCCAGACGGTGGACAATACCAGGCCTTCTGCGTTCCAGAATTTCAGAATCTAAACCTTCCTTCAGCTGGACAATTGCTTCTCTTCCCCAATGATATAAAAGTGCATTCACCAGCGTTCCGTTCCAGTTTCCGCACGCCGGATGAGTTACCATTCCCTGCTCTTTGTTTACAACTGTAACATTTTCATCTTCGTAAATTATATTCAGGGGGATATTTTCAGGTTCAATGTTATCTGGAATGTTATCTTCCCAGCTTATATCAATCTGATCGCCGGCTTTTACTTTTTGTGAAATTTTTACCTTTTTGGCATTTACCAGTAATTCTGTAATTCCACTTTTCAGTTTTGAACGATTCATTCCGTTTGGTAGAGATGCAATGTATTTATCAAGTCTTATCTGGCCTTCAAAATCGGCAGGAACTTTTGCGCTGAAAAATGGCATTAGTCTGAAACCTCTTGAACTTCATCATCTTCTGTCTGGGGAATTTCTATAGGACTTGCATCCTGATCTTCGGCCAAAGGAATAATGTATAAATTTTCATTTTCGAGTTCCAACTGGCGGGTTTTCTTACTTCTTTTTATAAGTTGAATGATATAGTCAGTCAAACCAATTCCGATTGAAATGCCAAGTGATGTAAGAATTATTTCTCTTTGTTCCTCTGCTGAATAAGATGAGGTTGCAAAAAGATTTGGTGCATATGCAGAGTTAAAATCATGTCTTGCATAACGTATTCCTGAATAAATAAGACTTGTGTTAAAAGTTACAAAGGGCATAGATCCTAAGGATATGATTTCAAAACGGCGTAAATCTTTTAAGCCCTGAGGAAATTCATTTTCTGTATATGGTTCTGGACTGGTGTTTTCAGCCCACATAGTCTGAGCAGAAAGTAATATAAGCGAAAAAATAAGGATTTTTAATATCAGTTTTTTATTTTTCATTTTTTAGAATAATCTCTCTCTCCAAAAATGGCAGTTCCTACCCTTACCATGGTAGAACCTTCTTCAATTGCAATTTCATAATCTGCTGACATTCCCATAGAAAGTTCTTTCAGATTAAACATTGTATATGTTTTTTGTAATTTTTCTGCACTTTCTCTTAAAGTAATAAAAGATTTTCTGATTAATTTTTCATCATCAGTAAAAGGTGCCATTGTCATAAAACCTTTTGGAATAATATGTGGAAAATTACCGGACGCACATAAATCCAGGCTTTCTGCCAGACTTGTTAAATCTTCATATCCAGATTTCGATTCTTCACCGGTATGTAATTCAAAAAGGATTTCAATTTTTTTCTCAATTTTAGCAGCTTGTTTTTCTATTTCTTTAATAAGATCAAGCCGGTCTACCGATTGAATGCAGGAGGCAATAGAAACTGCTTTTTTTACTTTGTTTGACTGTAACTGACCGATTATGTGCAGCTGAAGATTATTATTTTTGTTTAGAATTTCAAATTTTTCAGCAGCTTCCTGGACTCTGTTTTCACCAAAAAGAGTTTGTCCTGCATTTACAGCTTCCTGAATTTCTTCTACCGGGTGAAATTTACTTACGGCAAGAAGTTTTACAGAATTTTCTTTTCGTCCTGCTTTAATTTCTGCATTGTGAATTTTTTCTTTTATTTGACAAAGATTGTCCTGAATGCTCATTTTTCACCTTCATCTATTACATCTGAAAGTTTTAGAAGTTCAGAAATTGTCAGAACTTCTGCCCTTTTCATATGGTCAATTCCAACTTTATCAAGGTACGCAAGGGCTTTATCATTATTTTTAAGGAAGTTACTTAAATTGTTTCTGACAGTCTTTCTGCGTGAAGAAAATAAAGCTCTCTGCATTTTTACAAATAACTGAGGATTTTTACATTCTGGAAAGTTATCTTTTTTTGTAAGCAGAACAGATCTTGAATCAACATTTGGCCTTGGCCAGAAATTTCCTCCGCCTAAGTCCATAAGAGGTTTTACGTCATAAGCCCACTGGCATAAAACTGATAAAGAGGAATAATCTTCACTGCCAGGTTTTGCACTCATTCGAACGGCAACTTCTTTCTGTACTGTAACCACGCATTTATCAAAACGTACGTTATTTTCAATGATATCTGCAATTAAAGTTGCTCCAATATTGTAGGGAAGATTTCCAAAAAAACGGTCTGGAAGTTTTTTATCAGAGGCTTCTTTTTTCCAGGTTTTTAAAACATCGCCTTCAATAAGGTGGAATTTTCCTTTATCACTGTAATCCTGAAAAAATTGAGTGATAAGGGAAGCAAAACCTCTGTCAATTTCAAAAACACTTAAATCAGCACCTCTTTCGAGAATCTCATTTGTCATTGCACCAAGTCCTGGTCCAACTTCCCAGACTGTAGAAGTTTCATTTATATCAAGTGCATCAATCAGTTTTTTTCTTGCATCTTCATTAATTAAAAAATTCTGACCAAACTTTTTTTGCATTGAAAAACCGTTTATATCAAGAACTTCTTTTAATTCTGCTGGTGAATTATAGTCTGGATGTTTCAATTTAGACTCCATTTTGGTGCTTTTGAAAAAATATTTACAAGATTTTTAATAATAGTATACAAAAAATTTATAAAAATTCCACTAGGTTTAGACAGACCCGGTAATATCATGCACAGGATAATAAGAAGCAGGCCAGAATAAATAAAGACTGTAATCAAAGGTGAAACAATTGATGTAGCAATGATTCCTATGGGGCTAAAACTTCCAAAGATTTTAAGGGATATTGGAGCTGTAAAAATTTGGGCTCCACTCGAAGCGGCTAGAGAATTTGACAGAAATGCCGGGAAAAGTTTTGAATAAATAAATTTGAATAATCTGGAAAAAATAAGAATTCCTGCTAAGGCGGTATAGGACATTATAAAACCAATATTATAAATATCAGAAGGACTGATGATAGACTGGATTATGAAGGAAAAACTTAAAATGATTAAAAGGTCTGTTTTTTCATTTCCGTTCATATTTCCCAAAAGTGTAAGTATGGCACATATAAAAGCTCTTAAAAGAGATGGTGAAAAGCCTGCAAACCATACAAAAAGAATTAAGGTAATTATCCTTATTAAACAGGTTATTTTTTTTCTTCCGATTATGTTTCCTAGAAAAATTGAAATTGCTGAAAACATTGAAAGATGCATTCCCGATAAAGCCAGGATGTGGGATAAACCCGCATTCTTAAATGCAAGACTTGTACTTTCTTCTGTATATTCTTTTGCTCCTGACAGTAAGGCTAATAAAAGTCCTCCACCACTTCCCCAGGCATACATCAGTCTTTTGAAGTGTAATCTGCATAAGGCTCTGAAAAAATCAAGCTTGCCTGTGAAGTTTTGTGGCCATTTGATATAATTGCATTCTTTTACGTAAAACTGATTCTGGTGAAAAGTTCCTTTTAATTTATAAAAAGCCCCTGCTTCATAGATGTAAGCCCCTTTTTCTTTTGCCAGAGAAAATAATTTTCCTGGAAAATAGGCTTCTACCAGTTCTGAAGGAATGAAAATTTTTACATATCCGAAGGCTGTTGATTTTGATTTTTCCCCTTCTGCATGTTCCGTCTGAAAAGTTGCTGAATAATATTTTCCATTGGAAATTTTTACCGGGCTTGAAAGTAAGGTCCCGGAAAGTTTTTGAATATCTTTTTGGGGAAGCAGGCAGTTAAACTTATTCCTTTCCGGAATGTTTAAAACTCCAGAATAAAAGAGAAAAATACAAAGAATACTTGCTAAAAAGAAAGGTTTATCGAAATATTTTATTGCCATCTAAGTCCTGACAGTGCCTCTCTGGCAGCTGACAGAACAGATTCTTCATAATTAAGATAAGTAACAGCAAGTAAGGAATCAAAAGCAGCTTTATCACCAATAGCACCTAAAGTGTTGATTACAGCCAGAATAATTGGAGAAGAAACAGTTTTTCCTTCTTCTTTCTGACTGTTCAGTTCTTCCAGATATGCTGTTAGTGGATTTACTGCTGTAACAGGACTTATACTGCTTAAAGAATTAATTACTGATGTAAAATCCTGGTCCTTCATATTTTCAGACTGGTAAAGTTTTTTCGCAAACTGGAAATATGAAAGTGCTGTAGCAGAGGCTCTTGTCCATTTATTTGCAGCAAGAACCTTCAAAGTCGAAACCTGCATGTCTATATCCTCTGGAGAAATTCTGGAAGAACTTCCCATTAATAATATAGACCGATTTAGTATATTTTCTGCAATGATACACTGATTATTTGTTGAAAAATTATCAGTTTTTTTGGTTAATTCATATATTCTTTTTAATTGAGCTGTGTCAGCATCTTTTATAAAACCAGATATTTCATTCATGGCATTTGGACTTAATGCAATAAGAGTGTTTTTAATTTCTGCATCATACTCTGGATATTTGTGTGAGGTGTAAAAATAATAAAGAATGATGAAGGATTCGGTATTTCCTATTTTTTCAAGAGAAACAAGAGTAGTTTTTAAAAGTGCAGAATCTATTGATGCAAATCCATCAGTTTTAAATTTTGTGTTAATGGATGTGACAATGTTATCAATCGGGAGTAAATCTTTGATTGATGCAATTTTTGTTAAAAGAGCAATTTCTACTGTGTTACTTTCCTGAAATTCTGTATAAAGCTGATTAAGCTGGGTACTTAATGTAGCTTTTTGATTATCACTGGCATTTTTTATGTATTCGCTTGAAATAGAAAGAATTGCAGCTACTGCAAGAGCATCTAAATCACGGTCATTTCCTAATACTTTTTTGTTTTCAAGTGAAAAATCAATTGCTTTGTTTGTAATCCAGTAGGCTTCATCTCCAGAAGCTTCTCTTACTGCAGCAGTTTTATCTGAAATATTTCCTTTTAAAAATTTGATGATATTATCATTCTTTTTAGATTGTGCAGTTAATGTTAATGAAAGAGAAAATACGAATAAAATTAACAGGCTTTTTTTGAACATAATCAGATACCTCTCAATTAATATTAATTTTATCAGAATTCTGGTAAATTTTCAGCAACCAGATCGTTATCAATAATTTCTTCGAGTGGAATTATATTATCTTTATCATTTGTAGAGTCTTGTTCAGACTTGTTTTCAGACTGTGAATCATTATTTTTATTGTTCTGTTCTGCAGATTCTTCTGTTTTTGTGTCTGAATCTTCTGTCTTGTTTTCATCATCCTCAGATTCTTCGGTCTGTTCTAAGGCTTCAAGAACTTCTTTTTCATTTTGAGGAAGCATGTTGTAAACAAAACTAAGAACTTCATTTCGCATTATTGGATCAATGTGAATACATTCAAAATGCAGTAAAGACTGATTTTCTGCTTCGTTATAATCAACAGTGCGGATAATTCCAATCATAATGATAAGTTTGTTATGGATGGTGAACTGCAATTTGATTTTTACGTTAGCAAGCCCTTTTCCACCAATTCTTATTAATGCTCCAGATTCTGAAATGTCTTCAATAAGACAGCGATATCCGTTTTGTGTTTCAATAGTCTGATAATCAGCTTC
>CAMPAL010000119.1 GCA_946631855.1 uncultured Treponema sp.
AGCAGCTACGTATACTGTAAGTCCGTCAAGAGCATAAGAGAACTTAAGTGACCAGAACATATATGATGGGTCGTAAGAAGCATCAAGTTTTGTTCCATTTTCCAATTCTCCAGCAAGACCACGAATTACAACAGGTGCACGCAAAGCGATTGTCATAGCTCCTGATTTGAACTGGAAGAAGTTATCAATTGCGATAGCATCAAGTTTAACAGATTTATCTTTGTTATAGTATGTAAGAGTTCCTGCATTAGACCAGTCTTTTCCAACCATTAAACCTCTTGAGAAATGCATACGAGCATTGATCATACCATAGAAACCATCAGCATATGCGTTACCATAATCAGCACCTACAGCTAAAACTTTAACAGAATCAGAAGTTAAGTCGTTTCCAGCGTCGCGCCATGATACAGCAACATTTACAGGGATTCCTGCAGCAGCTGAAAGATTGTAATTAATTGATGCACCATAAGCTTTTACAGCAGCTTTATCTGAGCCTTCAGTGAATGTAATGAAGTTATTACCTGCACCAGCAGCAATACCAGCTACTACTGTAAGACCTTCAATTGGTGTTAATTCAGCAGCAATACCAGCACCTTCTACAGATGCATAGCTTGAGTAGTTATCATAAAAATAACCAATATTAGTTACCCATCCACCTACAGGATCTTTCCAGTAGTCAAGTGTGTTTTTCAATGTAGCACAAGAAACATCACCAATAGTAATTTTCAACTGGTCAATTGGTTTTACCCAGATAGATGTTGAACGAACCTTCAAATCAGCATCTGAACCACTGTAGTTATACCAGAACTGGAAGTTAGCTCCAGCTTTGTCACCATTTACAGAAAGTTTTAATGCATCAGCATCTTTCTGATCAGTCTTATTTAATTTCCAAATATAGGTTGCATCACTTGTGTCTTCTGTTACAGCACCACCAGCGATGTCCCCTCCCATATGTACAGTAGCAGCGAAATCTACTGCGAACATTGAAGCTGCACAAAGCAATGCAGCAGCTCCCATTACGATTTTTTTCATATGAAAAAATCCTCCGTTTAAATTGGAGGAAATACGGTTCTTTTTAATAACTTTTTAAATAACTTTAGAAGCAGGTGAAAAAGAGTTAAAAACAATTTTTTTGATTTTTTTCTTGACCGGACAGGAATTCGAGTTTATAAAAACTGAAGAGGTTTAAATTATGATTTATGGATATATTCGTGTAAGTACCGACAAACAATCGGTTGAAAATCAGCGTTTTGAAATTAATAAATTAATTAAAAAAACTAATTTTAAAGTTGATGAATGGATCGAAGAAACTGTAAGTGGAACTGTCTCTCCTAAGAAACGAAACCTCGGAAAACTGATTGAAAAGGCAAAAGAGGGTGATACTATCATTTGTTCCGAAATTTCAAGGCTTGGCAGAAATATGTTTATGATAATGTCTGTCCTTAATGTTTTGATGGAACGAGGCGTAAAAATTTATACCGTAAAAGAAAACTACAGACTTGGTGAAGATTTGACTTCAAAGGTTCTTGCATTTGCTTTTAGTATTTCTGCTGAAATTGAACGTACCTTAATTTCGGAAAGAACTCGTGAAGCCCTAAAAAGGAAAAAGGCTGAAGGTGTGGTTTTGGGACGTCCAAAAGGAAAACAGAACTCTCACAAAAAGCTTGACGGATGTGAATATAAAATAAGAAAAATGCTTGGAGAAGGTGTTTCTAAAAGTTCGATAAGTAAGCAGCTGGGCGTTTCTGAATCGACTTTATATCATTACTTAAAAACATTGAATGTTCAGAAGTCGGGCATGCATTCAAAGTGAAGAAGTTCTCCACTTATGGGATGTTTGAATTCAATTTCTTTTGCATGAAGCATCAGTCTTTCACCACCTTCTGGTTTTCCATATAAAGAATCCCCGACAATTGGAAGATTCAGTCCTTTTTCATGGCTGCTTGCAAGTCTTAACTGATGAGTTCTACCTGTTTTTGGAGAAAATTCTATTCTTGTTACAGTTTTTTCCTGCCCGCTTAAATTATTTTTCCATTTTTCAACAGAAAGTTTTTTCCAGTCGGTAATTCCTGTTTTTCCGTAAATTTCATCATAAATCTGATGTGGACGATTATTTTCATCAAGACGAAATTTTAATTCTATATGTCCCTCAGGCTTTCCGTGCAAAATTCCATCCAGAAGTGCTTCATATTTTTTTCTGACCTGTCCATTTGCAAACTGCATTTCAAGATTTCTGTGAGCTTCTTTATTGCGAGCTAAAATCAAAATGCCACTGGTTTCCATATCAAGCCGATGTACCGCTGATTGAGTAATACAATCTGGAAATAACTGTTTAATCCTTGCTTCTGCACAATCAGCCTTTTCAAGACCACGACCAGGAACACTCAAAAGCCCGCTTTCTTTATTAACAACAATAAGATCCTTGTCACGATATAAAATTTCAAGTCCAAGCATTTCAGGGAGGATATAGCCGCAGCGTTCATCACAAGGAGGATAAGACTGTCCATTTTTTCGATTTTTTGTGTCCGGGCCAAAATAAATTTCATCCATACTTACAATTTGCAGCTGATGAGAAAAGGCATAATTCAAAAGCTTTGGAGCACAACAATCTCCAGTCCCTGTCGGAGGCATTTTGAAATTGTGTTTTTGAATAATCTGATTTAGGCTGATTTTTTTTCCATCAAAACGGGTAAAATCGTAAAGCTTAAAAACATTTTCCAGAGACTGATCAGTTAGTTTTCTTCTTGCCTTAATTAATTCATTTTTTTCTTCAGATTTTTCTAACGAATTAATTTTGTAAGTTAGCTGATGGATTTCCAGGTCGTTTTGTTTGAGTGCCTTATCTATCTGTGTAATTGGAACAATGGAATCTACAAATACCGAATTATGAAAATTTGCACTGATGTTTTTAATTCTTCGGGCATTTCCGCTGACACTATATAGGACAATTCTTTTTTTCTGAACTTTATCCCAGGCCACCAGACAGCCAATCATTAAGCCCTGTCCCTTTCTTTCAAGACTTTCTTTTGCAACTTGTTCAAGACAAATTTCTCCATCATCAATATCTTTAATAAGATTTGAACAATAATGATGAGCTAATTCCTGAGGAAAGGGTGGAAACATATTTTACTTAAGATTGCGAATTTCTACAGAGCCGTCTTCTTTAGAGATAAAAACGATAGGTTTGTTCTGTGTAAAAAGGCCTGTTTCAACAACACCAACTATACTGTTAATTTTAAGTTCCATTTCTGGAACATTGATTGGTTTTTCCCAGGTACAATCAAGAATCTGATTTCCATTATCGGTGATTACAGGACCACATTTTCTAACGCCTTCACGGAGTACAGGATTAGCACCTAGTTTTTTTAAGGCGTTTGTAACAGGCTCTCTAGCTTCTCCAATAATTTCTACAGGTACAGGAAATTTTGTTCCAATTGTAGAAACTGCTTTTGAAGAATCTGCAATTACAACGAATATTTTTGAATTATATTCAACAATCTTTTCGCGGACATGAGCAGCTCCACCACCTTTTATACAGTTACAATCAGGGTCTACTTCATCTGCACCATCAATGGCCAGGTCAAGCTGTCCACCAATAATCCGGTCATTCATGGAATAAACTGGAATTCCATAATCCTGGCAGGCGTTCTGTGTCTGAAAACTTGTAACAACAGCCTTAATATCCTTTAATTTTCCATTTTTGATATGTTCTGCAAGTCTTTTTACAGCTGGCATAGCGGTAGAACCTGTACCAAGTCCAATTTTCATACCGTCAAAAATCAAACCTTTTTCAATCAAAGTATCAACAGCAGCGTTTGCAACTAGAATTTTCTGTTCAGATTGTGAAAGTCCCATAATTTTCTCCCATTTATCTTATATATTCTTTTCCTGTAAACAATTTAAATTGTTCATAAGTTTTGTATTCAAGCATTTTGTAGCCATTACAGGTTCTGCAACCGGCAAGAGAAGCTCTTTTCATAATTGGTGTGATAGCAGGTGAATAATTCAAATCAAAAACCAGTTCATTACCGCGGAAACTGTAGAAAGAAATTGGATCGTTTTCTGAAGATGCATTATCAATAGAACGATTTCCAATACTTGTGGTTTGAATTATCAAAGTTGAATATTCATCAAGTTTTTCAACACAATGAGGATCTAACTGACAGGATTCATATCCATATTTATCTGCAATAAACTGAGCATGTTCTAAAGTTCTGTTAATAATGCAGACTTTTGCACCCATTTGTTTTAAGGCATATACAACAGCTTTTGCAGCTCCTCCTGCACCTATCACAGCAACTTTTTTTCGTTTAAGACTCATATTTCCAATAAATTCTTCAATGGCTTTTTTGAATCCTATTGCATCTGTATTAAAACCTGTCCATTTGTTATTTCTTCGAACCAGGGTATTACATGCACCAATCTGAATTACCTCTGGAGACTGTTCGTTCAGATAATACATAACAGACTCTTTAAAAGGAGAACTGATAGAAAGACCTTTAAAACCAACCTGTTCGCAGAAATTCAAGGCTTCTGAAACCAGAGTTGAACGGACTGGAATGTAAACAGCATTTAATCCTAATTGTTTGAATCCATGATTGAGAATTGTAGGACTGGATGTTTTCTGCATTGGCCATCCTGTAATTCCAAAAAGTTCTGTATCTTTAGTTATGCTTTTAAAGTTATACAATTCATTAAGGGTGATTGGATCAATGTGCCCAATGCCTGCTGTATTGCTAATCATTTCTTCTGGAGAAACATAAGTTAAAAATGAATTTGTGAATGCAGGTAAAACTCTTGATGGAAATCCTTCCGGGCCCATGGCACAAAAAATATGCTCATACTGGGTCATCGCTTCGCCTTCTTTAAAAAGATTTAAAACATCGGTGAGGGAATGTGGCATAAATGCAATTTTTGGGATTTCATATCCAGTTTTTCGCATGGTATCGCATCTTTCTTTTAGATTTGTAACTGGATCTGTCATGTTATGGTAGCTTCGAATAATTCTTACACCAAAAGCCATGGCTGCATCCTGCATGCTTGGAATGTGATAATCTTCTTCAAAATCTACATAAGCAAAGTTTTTAGACTTATCCGGATTTGCAAAAGCAAGTGCCCTGGCAAAAAGATTTGTGCGGGAAAAATCGCCACCTGTAAAAAGTCCGCCATCAACATCACGCCTGATTGTCAAAATACATGGCAGATTGATAAGAGCAGGAAACCTTTTTACATAAAGCTGTTCTTCTTCTGTAAGGTGATCAACACGAAGTTCAACCAGATCAATCTGCTTTTCATATTTTCTGACAAGTTTTATGTTCTCTTCCAGAGTCTTTCCTGTAAGAGTCATGCATATTAAGGGCGCATTCATAAGTTACCTTTTAATTTACAGTTTTTCTTGAAACAATTTTATCAGCAACAGTCAAAATGAGTTGTGTTCCTCTTGGTACTGCATAAGGAATTGTAAGATTTCCACCAGGGTGATTGAAACTTACGATGGTGTAAGAATCTCCTTCTGGAGGAACTGCATCAAGTTTCATTGGTACTGGATATGGATAAAGTGCCAGTTCTGCATTAAAAATTCCATAAATATTATCATTTATAGCTTCAGTAGGCATTGCCATTTCTACAGAAACCCTTGTGTAATTTGGAATAAATTCTCTATCAAACAACTGCTGATCTACAACAGTTCCAGGAACTTCATTTTCACGGGCTGCATGACTTATGATATCAAAAACAAGTTTACTGCGGGTGATTCTCTGCAGCAAATCGTTTACAGATTCTCCAATAAGGTATGGAGCTCTTGTATTTTCATAATTTGGACCACGACTTACAACAAGCTGAACTGTAACTGGTTCAGAAATACTGGTTCCTGCAGGAGGTTCCTGTTCAAGAATAGTTCCAGCTTCACTTGCATCAGGAATATATTCTGGATCTGCAAGAACAATTAAAGGTTTTGTCTGACCTGCAAAAAGTGTCTGAAGTTTCATCTGAAGTTCATCAATAGACATTCCTACATAATCATCAATTTTATCAACAATAACACCACGGCTTACAACCAGAGATACCCGGCTGTATCCTTTTACGATGGCACCTGCATCAGGATTCTGTTCAAGAATTGTTCCTTCATCGCCAGGTAAATCTGAATAACGGAGATTGATTTTTGGATAAAGTTCCTTAACCTGAAGTTCCAGAAGTGCATCTTCAAGATTTTTACCAAGAACATTTGGAACAAGAACTTTTTCAGCACCTTTTACATTATTAAAAAATACTACAAAAGTTACAAAAATCATAAGAGCAAGAGCAATCAGACAAGTTACAATTAAGACTGGTATGTTTGACTGTAATTTTTCATAGTTTTCAACAAATTTAATACCAAACTTGAAAGGCTTTTTTTCTTTTTTTTCAGTTATTTCTGTTGTTTTTGTTTCGTTATCCATTTTTATTCCTCAATACTATTCTAACACAGTTCCCACAAAATCGCGGGCTCCATTCATAAAGTCTTTATAATTTAGAGATTTTTTTCCCTGTCTTTGTAATTCCTGCACAAGTAAAACACCATCTGCTGTTTTTACTGCGATTCCCTGATTCTTTATAAATGAAAGAACTTGTCCAGGCTGACCCTCCATGTCTTGTGCAGAAAGAAGGGCTTTTACAATTTTTAAAGGCTGACCTTTTTCCATACACCAGCAGCCTGGTTCAGGGTAGTAGGCACGAATTTTTGCTTCAATTGTTTTTGCACTTTCATGCCAGTTAATTCTTCCATCATCTTTTGTAATAATACCGGTATAACTAGCTTCTCCAGACTGAGCTTTTCCTTCTGGAAGTTTGCCCTTCTGATTAGAAACTTTTAATAAATTGCAAATTAATTTTGCTCCACTTTTTGCACAATAATCTAAAAGTGACTGAGCATTTTCACTTCCCTTAAGTTCTACAATTTCCTGTGCAAGAATATCCCCTTCATCCATTTTTAAACCAAGGGTTTGAATTGTAACTGCAGTTTCTTTGTCACCATTTAAGATTGCAGCATTTACTGGTGTACAGCCTCTGTATTTTGGAAGAAGTGAAGGATGAAGATTTATGCCCCCCATTGGAAACATTTCCAAAAACTTTGGTCCAAAAATATGTCCATATGCAAAACAAACCAGTAAATCAGCTTTTAATGGAAAGATTGATTCTCTGGCACTTGCATCAAGATGTTCTGGGGTAAACACAGGAAGTCCTTTTTCCAGGGCAAAAGCAGCAACTGGGGTTGGAATTAAATCGTGATGACGACCTTTTGCCGTTGGTGGATTAGACAA
>CAMPAL010000120.1 GCA_946631855.1 uncultured Treponema sp.
TCAGCGAGAGGATTACGCTCAAGCATACCTCTCTTCAGAATTTTGCAGAGAATTTGCAACATCATCCAGTAATTTTTTACGTCTTGCTTCTTCTGCCGCCATCATATCTTTTAAAAGTTGTTCACGGGCAAGTCTTTCTTCATCATCTTTTGCCTGAAGTTTTTTCAACTCAGCTTCTGCAAGTTTCTGTCGCAAAAGACTCTGTTCTTCAAGCCATTTTTCATGAGCCAGTCGTGATTCTTTTTCAAGACGTTTCATTTCAAGAGTTTCTTCATCACTCAGATTTTCCCAGCCGGCTGTAGAAAGGTCTGAATCATCAGAAAAGGCTTCGCCAATATCATCATTTATATTTGCCAGATTTTCAAAACTAAGTTTTTCCCAGTCTTTAGTGTCTGCTGATAAAACCTGGTCCTTTTCTTCTGTTTCAACTCTATCTTCATTTTTCGAATCAGATTTTCCACCGGCAATTTTTTCAGTTTCAGCAGAATCAATTTCTTCCCATGGAGTTTCTTTCTTCTGCTTATTTTCAGAAATAGCTGCATCAACTTCCTGCCAGTCAGGCTTCTTTTCGTTCTTCACATTTTCAATTGATGCATCCACCTTCTGCCAGTCATCTTTTTCTTCATTTTCAGGAGCTTCAATTCTTGCATCGACATACTCCCATTCACTTCCATCACTAAGCTGATTTTCGTCAATTGAAGGATCAATTTCTTCCCACAAAGCCTTATTCTGTTCTGCAAGCAGTCTGGCTTCTTCTTCACGTCTCAGAATTTCATCCTCAATTGCCTTGATTAATTTTTTGATTGTTGGACTTTGTACATCATCAGGGCATTTTTCTAAAAAGAGTTCATAATCCCCTTTAGCATTATTCAGCTGATCTGCCATTAAAAAAGAATTCGCTCTGTTAAGTAAGGCATCATAAAAAGTTGTATCATCAAGATAAGCCTGAGAATATGCATTTATAGCCGATGTATAATCCTTCATAGCGTAATAGGTATTACCTTCATTAAAAGACAGAAGTTTCTTATTAGAAGGCTGAACTTTCAGTCCCCGTTCAAAAGCGTCTATAGATTTTCCATATTCCTCTAGCTGATAATAACCCAAGCCAAGAAAATTATAAGTATTAGCACTAATCTGATTATTCAATATTTCATTTTCAAGAACCTGAACAGCCTCTTTTGGTTTATTCTCCTTAAATAACTTTTCACCAAGAGAATCGGCCATACAAAGTGATGAAAAAAATATTAATCCTGACATAAAAAAAGTAAATCTTCTGGACATTTTCATATATTAAAACCTTCATGTTTGACAGTTTGACATAAATCTACTACTCTTATTATCGAGTAATTTGGTACATACTTAATCTACTTTTATCAGGAGCCTAATTTAAGGATGGTTATTGCTATAATTATAATTATACTGACAGCCCTTGTTTCTACACTCGCTTTCGTCATCATAAAAAGTATCATATCTCCAAAAAAACTAGAAGCAATACCAAAACTCATAAAACAGGGAAAAACAATCCAGGCAATAAAAATAGGAAAACAAGTAATTGCAAAAGATCCTAAAAACTGGCTTGCACATTACTATCTTGGAAAAGCCTATATAAAGGACAATCGCCAGGAACTTGCAGTTATAGAATATAAAACAGTTGATGAAAATGCTCTTTTCGGTCAGAGCATACAGGAACTTCCATTCCGTAAAGAATATGCCCAGCTTCTTTTACAGTATAACCAGCAGAACGAAGCTCTTAAGAATTTTCTCCTTCTAACAAAACTTGACCCTAGAACTGCAGATAATTATTACCAGGTAGGAAGAATTTACGAACAGCAGAACCGCTATGATTTAGCACTCGGTTTTATGCAGAAATGTGTAATGCTTGATAAAAAAAATGCAAAGGCTCATGCAGAAATTGGACTTATGTTATACCGAACAAAACAGTTCAACGAGGCAAAAAAAGAAATTGATATTTCCCTTAAGCTTAGTCCTGAAACTTATTCATCTTACTATTATCTTGGAAAAATTCTTAAAGATGCAAAAGACATTCCTGGAGCCCTTAAATCTTTTGAAAAGGCCCAGAGAGATCAGGATGTAAAACAGAAAGCAATTATTGAACACGGTTCCTGCTACATGATTGTAAATCGTTATGATAATGCTGCAGTTGATTTCCAGCGTGCCATAGAACTTGATAAAACTAATTCAATTCCTGAAACTTTATATGCCCGCTATTTTCTTGGTATTTGTTATGAAAAAGCCAGAAAAATTGATAAAGCTATCGAACAATGGACAGAAATTTATAAAAGAAATAAAAGCTTCAGAGATGTTTCTGCAAAACTTTCTGAATACAAAGATCTTCAGGCAAATGATTATCTGAAAGATTATCTTACATGCAGTAATGAAGAATTCCCTCTTATTTGTAAAAATGCCGTAATGAAAGGATTGGGACTTCAGGTTCTTTCCTGCGATCTCAAAAAATGGGGTTGTCAGCTTACAGGCTTGAATAAAGGTGATGAATCATGGATGTCTGTAAGAAAACAGGTTACACTCATTCGTTTCTACCGTGATCCGGAAGCCGTTGATGAACAGCAGATTCACGAAACTCTGGATCAGATGAAATCACAAAACAGTGTAAAAGGTTATATGTTTTCCAGCTCAGGTTTTAATACCGCAGCAAAAAGATATGCAGAAAACCGACCTGTTGAACTTGTAGAAAAAACAAAACTTGAAGCTTTATTATCAAAAGCTGGTGATAAATAAATGAAAATCCTTTGCGTATCAGATTATGTAGATCCACTTATCTACAATCAGAATGTAAAAAGTCTTTTTCCCGACATTGATTTAATCTTATGCGCAGGGGACTTACCAATGGACTATGTTGATTTCATAGTTACCGTTTTCAATCTCCCGACATATTTTGTATTTGGAAATCATGATTTAAAAGAATTTCATTTTTATCACAAAGAGGCACCACAACCTCCAGAAAAACTTGTTCAGCAATACAACGATACAAGCCACGGACATGGAGCCACTTATCTGGGATTTAACAGTTTTGAAGATTCCCGTTTTATGATTGAAGATCCTCTTACAGGTAAAAAACGTCCTCTTTTAATTGCAGGTGTTTCAGGCTCCCGCAGATACAACAAAGGGCTCTGTCAGTACACCGATTTTCAGATGAAACTGAAACTTTTAAAACTTGTCCCAAGCTTAATTAAAAACAAACTTAAATACGGAACTTATCTCGATATTTTTATGACTCATGCTTCTCCCCGACACATTCATGATCATGAAGACCCTTGTCATGTAGGATTTGAGTGCTTTAACTGGTTCCTGCAGAAATTCAAGCCCGCATATATGATTCATGGACACATTCATCTGTATGATATGAGAGAAGAAAGAACAGGAAAATATTGGGATACAACAGTTGTCAATGCATATGCACACTGTATAATAGAATTTCCTCAAAAACCTGAAACTAAGGAGAAAAATCAATAATGAATTTTGCTTCGGCTCAATCGGAAGAAGATTTTAACCGCGCTAAAAATAAAGCTTTTTTTAATGAAATACAACATTTTCTCACACCTGAAGAAGCATCCTTAATTTCCTTAAATGATGTAAAACAGATGATTAAGCCAACTAATGAAACTTACATAGGCATGAAAGTTATTCCTATTGATAAAATAGTTGGCAGCGAAGGAAGATATAATGATTTTGACAATCGCTTCTTTCCAAAAAGTTCTCATTTAAAAAACCGATGGGAACATGTTGATGAAGCTGCAATTCAATCAATAGATTTACCTCCAATTAAGGTGTACGAAATTGCAGGTCTTTATTTTGTAAGAGACGGAAATCACCGCGTTTCAGTTGCTAAATCAAGAGGAACAGAATTTATTGATGCAGAAGTAGTTTCTCTCCAGAGCGAAATTGTCCTTAAAAAACCAGATAATATAAATGATATTGTAAAACAGATTATTAACTACGAAAAAAGAGTTTTTTACAGCGAAACAGGTTTTGGTGATATAACTGATTACTGGTGTCTGGATTTTTCCCGCACTGGTAGATATGACGTAATTTACAATCATATTCTTACACACAAGTATTACATAAACCTTCATAAGAAAGAAGAAATATCTATGGAAGAAGCCATTCTTTCCTGGTTCAATAACGTTTATCTTCCACTTGCAATAAACATCCGCAAAAAGCATATACTCAGAGCCTTTCCAAAAAGAACTGTTGGTGATTTATATGTATGGATTGTTCGTTACTGGAACGACTTAAAATTAAAATTTGGAAATGATATCCCTCTTGATCAGGCTGTTTCTAAATTTAAAAAGGTTTACAAAATTCCATTTTATAAACGTTTCTTAAATAGAATTAAAAGCATTATCCTTAGAAAAGCTATTAATAATGCCAGTCCAGATTCAGATGAAACTGAAGAAATTTAACTTAATTTTTTAAGTAAAAAAAAACTGTTATTATCTCCAATAAAAATTTTAAAAACTTGACGGCTAAAAACTTCGATGTTAATATTTATTATTAGTACCGATAATATGTGTAATACTTCACAAGGAGAACATTTATAAATGTCTATTGATACATTCATTGACGTACCGCTTATAATTAGTGCAATCGCTTCTTTAGTTGTAATTGCATTACTTGTAACAGTCAAACTTCGCAATACAGGAAAAGTCAGTTTTGTATTCTTCTTAATGGCAGCAGCTGTTTTAGTCGGCTCTTTATACTGTTATTACGAAGAACATTATATATACTTTGTATTTGCAATCATTCTTGAACAGGTTTTCCTGCTTCCGTACTTAATTTTCAAAGCTTTTGATAATCCTCAAAAACGGGAAGAAAAGAAACTTGCTAAAAAGAATGCAGAACTTGCCGCTTCCAGAGATAATGATATGGTAAGTAAGGCTGTTATTGCAGAAATTGAAGAAAAAAATCAGAAACTTATCAACACAAATAAAGATTTGATTTCAAAACTTTCATCATTCTTCTCAAGTGATAACAGTATGGAAAACTTCCTTGAATACTGTAATGATCTTGTAACAGAAAGAGTTGCCGCAGATGGTTGTGTAATTCTTCTTGCAGATGAATACGATAACACACTTGCTGTTAAATCTTTCAAGGGTGCCTTCCCACCACCTTACAAACTCCCTGATGATTTGCCACATAAACCAATCAGAGTTGAAACAAACTTAAGATTTGCTCAGTTCCAGCTTAAAGATAATATTTTTGGAGATATTTTCACTTCTGGAGAACCAGCTCTTATTGCTGACTCTGTAAAAGATCCACGTGTATATCAGAACGGTCCTGAAGAATTCTTAAGATGTGGTTCATATATTTTTGCACCAATAAAGAACAAAGATACTGTAGTTGGTTTAATTGCTCTTGCAAGAAAACCAGAACAGGAACCATTTACAAAAGCAGAATTTGATACTGCAGTTATTCTTGCCGATGCTATTTCAACTACAATGAAACCATTGTACAGCTTCCTTGAATACGCAGAACATACTGAATTAAGTAAGGACGGAAGTATTGCTACTAAATATCAGAAAGACTTGCTTCCTCCAAAACTTCCAGTTATCCAGGGACTTCAGATTGGTTGTTTCTCTACTCCAGTTGAAAACGTCTGTGGTGACTTCTACGATATAATTGTTTCAAGAAAAGATAAAGTTTCATTTGTTATGTCAGATGTTGCAGGAAAAGGCATGAACTCATTAATCGTTATGATAATGATTCGTGCAATCTTAAGACTTGCAGTAAATACAAATCAGACAGCAGCAACAATTCTTTCATGGGCAAACAGAGGTATTTGTCTTGAAAGTTCTAAGATTGACCACTTTGCTAGTGTTGCACTTATTAATTACAACGCAAGCACAAAAGAAGCTGAAATTGCAACTTGTGGTAATAATCCGGTATTTGTTTTCACTGCTGCAGATAAAACAATGAAACAGATTTCAGTACCAACTGAACCAATGGGTGTAACAAAAGATACAGTTTATAAAGATGATATCATTAAATTAAATTCAGGAGATATCCTTATAAGCTGTACTGATGGTTTACTTGAATCCCTAAATGAAAATGGTGTACAATATTCAATTGATAATTTGAAAAAAGTAATTATTAAAAATTGCAACAGTGCTGCAAAAGAAATTTCAAATCGTGTAAAAGATGATTTGAAAAAATACTGCGGTATTGCACAGCAATATGATGACCAAAGTCTTCTGGTTATTAAAATTCAATAGGAAGGAGCTTCTTTATGGAACTTAAAATACGTAAAAACGGTGATGTATACATTATTGACGTAACCGGAGAAATGGATCTTTACAATTCATACAAGCTCAAGGAACTTGTTATGAAGATGCTTGAAAAGAACGTAAAGAATTTCGTTATTAATCTGGAACAGGTAGATTACATCGACTCATCTGGAATTGGTGCTCTCATTTACATCTGTTCAACAATCAAAAAGATGAACTTGAATCTTGCTATTGCAAACATTCATGGTTCAGTAAAAAAAGTTATTGAATTAACAAAGTTAATGGGATACTTCCCAATTGCAAACAGTATTGAAGAAGCCTTGTTAATGGTTAAAGAATAATTTTTTTTATATATTTTCGATTGTATTCAGGAGGATATAAATGGTTCAGGAATTTAAAGAACTTAGATCGGACGAGAATGACCCATTATTTGATAAAACAAATATGCTTAAGAAGGAATTTCCTTCTGATTTTAGACAGATTCGTTATTTCACATTGCTGATTGTACAGTCAGCTCCAACAGAAATTAAGGAATTAAACCTTCTTGAACAGCAGATCAGTGAAGTTATTAAAAATGCTGTAAAACACGGTAACCACTGTGATATCAACAAGAAAGTAACAGTTTGGTATTCATTTAGTCCAACTCATGCGCATATTATCGTACAGGACGAAGGTGAAGGATTCCAGGATCTTGAAAAATGGAACGACTTTAATAAAAAGCGTCTTGAATGTTTACATAACAATGATTTTATGGAACTTTCTAATTATGTTTCATTCCGTACTAAAGAATCAGACAGCCAGGATGGTGGTAACGCCCTTTTTGCTGCTCTCGAATACTGGAATGGTGGATTTGTTTACAATGGAAAAAGAAATGCTGTAGCAATGCTTAAAAAATTCCAGCAGAAATTCCATGCAAATCATGATGGTGAATAAACACTAAAAAATGCAATACGTCGAGTCAAGGCACGCGTACGCTTAAAGCCTTGACTTCGCCGTTTTTA
>CAMPAL010000121.1 GCA_946631855.1 uncultured Treponema sp.
TGATTATTACTAAGCCCTTCAAACTTACAATGACAATCATAAATTTCAGACTGATTATCATAAAAAGCTTTACCAAATTCAAATTTACCACTTGAAGGATCTGTAAAAATCAATTCATATTCAATCTGTTTATTTTCTATAAGTTCTGGAGCTGTTTTAATATCTTCAGACTCAACTTTATTACTTCCCAATTTAGAAAGTTCATTTTCATCCAAAGAATTAATAAAAGCTTCAACTCCTAAACGAACAGCTTTTTTTTCTTCTTCATCAGAAAGTTTTTCAGGATCATATAAAAAAAGTCTTACCTGATTTCCACCAATTCCACTTTGTACAAATGAAGCTAAAGTTTTCCAGTGTCTTGGATATTCTGAAGAACTAAGAAAGATAAGATCAGGCTGAATCTCTTCAATATTATCCAGTGCTTTTAATAACCATCTGTAAACAATTACATCAAAATTATTCTGCTTAAGATAAGAGCTTACTGAATTAATAATTTCCTGTTTATCTGAAATAACTAAAGCTTTCATTTACTTACTCTGTTCCTAAATTTACAACGCTGTAATCATAAATCTGCCAGATACCTTCGCGCTGACGAACTTTATATGTATAACGTTTCTTTTCACTAAAGTTTGGATATTTAAACCATTCAATTACACTGACACTTCCTTCAACAGGAGAGTAGGTTGTTTTTTCAATCTGGAAAGTTTCAGGAATTGCAATAATATCATTATCAATTCTAGCCTGCATTAAATCAGCCTTAAATGACTCAAGCATTCTTGCTCTTTCTTCTGCAGAAACAGTATTATACTTTTTCTTTAAAGAAGGGCTTCTCTGCAACATAGCTTCAATATCCATATAGAGGAAGTACTGATCCCACAAAGATTTCTGACGTGCAATAATAGTCTGTTCTACAACTTTATCAGGAGACAAATCTAATGGTTTTAAGATTTCTACTGAGTTATCTTTTACAGGAATGTAAACAGATGAAGCAGCAGATGTTGAAGGCTTAATTTCAAGGGTAAGTCTGTTTGATTTTAATGAAAGATATTTAGATTTATACAATTCAGGATAAAAGAACAATTCAAGGTAATAAACTGATGATTCATCAATCTTAAGAAAATCTTTTACATTTTCTACAAAAGAATATTCTTCACCCTGTTCAATTGCAATTTCTCTGAAATAAACAGTCTGATTTGTTGTTCTTTTTTCAATCAGATTTTCAGTCTGCTCAAGTCTGTTATTTCTAACGGTGTAGGCATTAAAATCCATACTGAAAGTACGGTCATCAGCCAGTTTGAAGCGAAGTGTATCACTTCCATTATTTTTAATAGTTATATGCACCATTATTGGATTAAGTTCTGCATCACCAGGATAATAAATACTTTTGTTATAATATTTTATTGATACAGAAGCATTTTCAAAGTTCTGTTTATCCCCTTCGGCGAACAGTGATAACTGTGCAAAAACAAAAGAAATTGCTATAATTGATAAAAATTTGCGAATATTCAAAGTATTCTCCTAAAATTTTTCTTTTACTTTTTAATCATCGGTAAATAAAATGAAATCATTAACTAGTATCAACGAAATATTACATAATTGGACAGAAATTAAAGAATCATCATCAAAACTTTTTGATTCTACAACAAATTTTCCTTATCACATTTCAGGAATTCACGGTTCTCTGTTTGCTTTTTTTACATCAGAAATATGTCAGCAAAATCATTTCAAAGCCGTACAGTCTGTTCAATATTCAAATACCAGTAAATCTTCTCCAGAATATCAGCTTTATTCTTCAGATCTTTTTATTGTCACACCAACTGAACAGGAAGCCCAGGAAATTTATACAGATTTACAGACAGTTTATCCAGAATCCGAAGTATATCTTTTTCCAGGATGGGGAAGTCTGCCATATCGTACGGCACCGAAAGGGTCTATAACTTTTGGAAAAAGAGCAGGGGTACTTTCTAAAATTCTTTCTAAAAAAGATACAATCAATTTTAAAGATAAATCCAGAATTTTTATTATTCCACAAAGAAGTTTTCTTTCAAAATTACCAGATCCATCATATTTAAAAAGTCTTTCTTTTAAACTTTCAAAAGGGGATTCAATTGATCCTACTAAAATTTCTGAAAGATTAAATTCCCTGGGCTACACAAGAGTTCCAAAAGTAAATGTCAGGGGAGAATATTCACTGCGTGGCGAAGTTCTTGATATTTTCCTTCCATGTGATGAAAATGCCAGCCGTGTAATTTTTGATTTTGACGAAATAGAATCTTTTAAAGAATTTGAAACAGACACTCAAACTACAGTCGGCACTAAAGAAAATCTTTTCATCTATCCAATGAAAGAAGTTGTATGGAATGATGATTTTATTGCCAAAGCTGATGAAAAACTGAAACAATACCAGGAAAGTGCAATTTCCAATGCAGATAAATTAAGTACATCAGTCCACCTGCAATTTACAGATGAAGCCCTGAAATATAAAGAAAACTTACTCAATCAGCTGAAAATTTCAAAAGAAGCAGAAGGCGAGGAATTCCTTTATCAGCTTTTATGGGATCAGGAATTCACCTTTCTGGACTATATCGACAAAACATCCTTTGTTCTTTTTTATAATTTTGACAAACAGGAAAATGCAGAATTAATTATTCAAAGAGAATTCAACAAATTTTACAGAACAAGCAGAGAAACATTACCAGTTTTACCACCAGACCAGCTGCTTCTTGATTTTAAAGAACTTGTTCAAAAGATTCAGAAACCTGTTTTATTCAGAAGTCTTCTTAAAGAAGATGAAAAAGAATTAAACGGATCTACAATTTCCGCAGAACCTGCCAGATCTTTCTTTGGAAATATCAACTTTATGAAAGAAGAGTTGACTCGGCTTCAGGATGACAGATGGCAAATCTTTATATACACAGATAATGAAAATCAACAGCTGCGTATACATGAAATTTTCAAAGATTATATTGATATAAAAGATTCAAACATAATCCCAGTCACTCTTATACCAAAAGCAATTTCTGCCGGCTTTATTCTTCCAGATGCAAAACTCCTTGTAATTCAGGAAAATGAAATTTTTGGGCGAAGAAAATATGTTCCAAAATCTGTAAATAAAGCAAAATCAAAGGCAATTGATACTTTCGTAGAATTAAATCCAGGAGACTATGTTGTACATGTTAACTGGGGTATTGGACTTTTCCATGGCATAGAAAGAGTCAAAGCTATGGGAAATGAACGGGATTATATCAAACTTGAATATGCTGATAATGAGATTGCCTTTGTTCCTATTGAACAGGTTAACCTGGTTCAGCGTTATATTGGAAACGAAGGTGAAAAGCCAAGACTTGATAGAATTGGAAGTAAATCCTGGGAAAATAGAAAAAGTAAAGTCCGACAGGCGGTGGAAGATCTTGCTCAAAAGCTGATTGACCTATATTCAAGACGAAAGGCATCTGTCGGTTTTGCATATCCAAAAGAAACCGAATGGCAGGCCGCCTTTGAAGCAGCATTTCCATACGAAGATACTCCTGACCAGATTACAGTTACCCAGGAAATTAAAGATGATATGGAAAGACCAGTTCCAATGGACAGACTTGTTTGTGGCGATGTTGGGTACGGAAAAACAGAAATTGCCATGAGAGCCGCTTTTAAGGCCGTTATGGGTGGAAAACAGGTAGCTTTTCTGGCCCCAACAACAATTCTTGCAGAACAGCATTATGAAACCTGTAAAGAACGTTTTAAAAACTTTCCTGTAAAAATTGAAAGAATGTCCCGCTTTATTTCTCCGGCAGAACAGAAAAAAATTCTGGAAAGACTGGAAAAAGGTGATGTAGATCTTCTTATTGGAACTCACAGAATTATCCAGAAAGATGTTAAATTCAAAAACCTGGGCTTAATGATTATTGATGAAGAACAGCGCTTTGGAGTAAAAGATAAAGAAAAACTCAAGACAATGAAGACAAACATAGACTGTCTCACAATGTCAGCAACTCCAATTCCAAGAACCCTGCATATGAGTTTGTTAAAAATCAGAGATATGAGTCTTTTAACAACACCTCCACAAAATCGTCAACCGGTTGAAACTGTAGTGGATGAATATACAGATGATCGTATTGCAAAAGCCATTCGTAAAGAAATTGAACGAGGAGGGCAGGTTTTCTATTTGCACAATAGGGTAGAGTCACTTCAGGAAGTTCGCCACAGAGTAGAAACCATTGTTCCTGAAGTTCTTGTTGATGTTGCTCACGGCCAGATGACCTCTACAGAGCTGGAAGAAATTTTCCAGCGATTTAAAATGGGAGGCTTCCAGGTTCTGATTGCTACAACAATTATTGAAAATGGAATTGATATTCCAAACGTAAATACAATTATTATTGATCGTGCTGATATGTACGGAGTTTCTCAGTTATATCAGCTAAGGGGACGAGTTGGACGTTCTGACCGTAAAGCCTATGCATATCTTTTATATCCTGAAAATAAAGCTTTGTCAGAAGTTGCAATGAAACGTTTACAGGTTATAAGTGATTTTACAGAACTTGGAAGTGGTTTTAAAATTGCAATGAAAGACATGGAAATCAGAGGGGCTGGAAATCTTCTTGGAAAAGACCAGTCTGGTGATGTATATTCAGTCGGATTTGATATGTATGTTCGTCTTTTAAATGAAGCAGTAAATCGTCTTACAGCTCAAAAAGATTATCAGGAAGTTACAGAAACACTCATGGAATTAGAATATACAGGTTTTATTCCAGATACTTATATTACAAATCCACAGATAAAAATGGAAATTTACAAAAAGATTGCAGCTGTTACTGATGAAGCAGAATTTGATGCCGTTCTTGGAGAAATGGCTGATAGATTTGGACCAATTCCAGATGAAGTTTCAAGTCTCCTGGCACTGGCAGAAATACGTATACTTTGCAAGAAACTTTCAATCAGTTCTATAAAAGAACGTCAGGGTGAAGTCAAAGTTGAATTTAAACAGTTTTCTAATCTTTCTATCGATAAGATTCTTAAACTTATCAAGGATAATCCTGGAACTATCAGATTAAATCCTCAATTACCTAATGCACTTTTCATTAAACTTGGAAAAATTGGTCTTAAGGAAAAATCTGAGTTTATCCGGGAAAAACTTTCAAAATTATCTTAAAAAAAAAGGGCAGTTTTCTACAGAAAATATTGCCCACCAGCAATTCAACTTAGGTAGACAGAACATGCGTTATAGAAAGTAATCTATTTCAAGTCCGATTTTCTACAGTTTACATTCATTACAAGACCTATAGAGGTCATAGCAGTTAATAAAGAAGAACCTCCATAAGAAAGGAACTGTAATGGAATACCAGTAATAGGCATTATACCCATAACCATACCAACATTAATGAAAAAATGAAAAGAGAACATTCCTAATATACCTGCACAGATATATGTTCCATATCGATTGATACATTTTCTAATTACATAAAGAATTTTTACAAGAATTACAAAATAAATTGTAAATACAACAAGACCACCGGTAAATCCAAATTCTTCAGAAAGAATACTAAAAATAAAGTCTGTACTTTGCTGTGGAAGGAATCGGTAATGACTTTGAGTACCCATCAAATACCCTTGTCCCATAAGACCACCAGCACCAATTGCAACTTTAGACTGAATAATATTCCATCCGGCACCAAGAGGATCAACATTTGGATTCATAAAGATAATAAGACGTTTAATCTGATAATCTTTTAAGAACTTGCCAAGTAAAAGAGAAAAAATCAAAGATAAAGTAATGATAGATGCAACATAAGTAATCCAGTAAATATATTTTGGACCATGCAGATAACGTCTGATAACATATCCAAGCAAAGTAATAACAAGTATAGAACCAATCAAAAGTGAACGTAAACGCATTGTAGTTAAAATTGAAATAACAGCATGTGGTGTACTTGCAATTTCATTATTCCATACAGGAAGAATTGCAAAGAATATTGTCAGAATACCAAATGATAAAACATAAAGAATTAATTTAATTGGTATTCCTGCCATAAAGCACATTACAAGAAAAATAGGTACATATACACTGGCAGTACCAAGATCTGGCTGAATCAGGATTAATCCCATTGGAACAAGAAGAATTCCAGTTGCAAGAGCAAATCTTCGCAAAGGGCTCATAAATTCTGACTCATCAAGAACTCTGGCTAGAAAAAGAATAAAGAAAATTTTACCAAACTCAGAAGGTTGAATTCCAAACTCACCAATTCCAATCCAGCTTTTTGCACCGTTTACATATCTTCCAAAAATACGGGTATATACTAAAAGTAATAAAAGAAACAAATACAAATAAATAGAAATAGATTCAATTCTTCGGTAATCGTAAACAGTTACCAGAAGCATTATAAAAAGACCTATAGAAGCCCATATAATTTGTTTTATATATTCATTTGTAACCGAAATACCTTCAGAGTTTACACTTGAAGAATATATAAACATAATGCCCATAGAAACAAGTACAAGAACGAGCAGAATCATTACATAATCAAACATTGCAAAAAAATTCTTTTTCATTCCCCTCTCCTATTCCTGTCTTGTCTGAAGACGTCTGTTATTATTTATAAGATAAGAAAAACCTAATTCCTTAATTGCTTCTTCACAAGTCTGTTTAGCAAAAATTCCCTGAATAATGATATTTGTTGCATAAGGAGCCCACCATTCCCATTTATTCTGAGCCTCTACAATTGTAGCAACACATATTCTATCTTCTGGAGGTGCATCATAAGGAGCATATGCAACCAGCCATGAATGCCAGCTTTGCTCATCTTTTCTATTTATATTACTGTAAGGTTCAACTTCAGCGGTACCAGTTTTACAGGCAATCTTTACAATTTTGTTATTCATAGGATACTGTGGAGTTCCATCTGTAACTGTATAACGCAAAGCTTCCTGTAATTCTTTCCATACAGCATTATCAATTGTAGACTCTGTTAAAACAGAAGGTTTTACTTCCTGAATGACTTCATTAGTTACAGGATCCCTAACTTCTTTCAATAAGTGAGGTTTATAAATCACACCTTCATTTGAAACCATAGCAATCATATTTGCAAGCTGTAAAGGAGTTGCTTCCATATATCCCTGACCAATTGAACAAGACATAGTATCACCGCCGAGCCATTTTTCGTGATACTTTTTAAGTTTCCACTCAGCCGTTG
>CAMPAL010000122.1 GCA_946631855.1 uncultured Treponema sp.
CATAAAGCTGTTTCAATGGGACACAGTCTGCGTAATCAGTTTAATCTTAAAAACCGTCAGCCTCTTGCTTCAGTTGCTCTTGTTACAAGAAATCCTGAAGAAAAGAAAGTTCTTGCTGAAATGGAAGATTCAATCCGTGAAGAATTGAATGTTAAAAAGGTTGAATTCCATGACCGTGAAGACGAACTTGTTGAATATAGTGCAAAAGCTAACTTCAAGGTTTTAGGAAAAGAACTTGGACCTCTTATGAAGAAAGCTGCTTCCGTAATTCAGGAGCTTACTTCTGAGCAGATTGAAGCAATTCTTGAAAATCGTCCTCTTTCTATCGATGTAGAAGGCACAAAAGTTGAACTTAATTCTGAAAAGGTAATTGTTGAACGTTCTGAAAAAGATGACCTTAAAGTTTTGAATGATGGAACTTTAACAGTTGGTCTTGATTCTAAAGTAACTGATGAACTTAAAAAAGAAGGATATGTACGTGATTTAATCCGTGGTATTCAGAATCAGCGTAAGGAAAACGGTTACAAGGTTACAGATAGAATTACAATCAAACTTTCTGGAGATGATGTTCTTGAAGCTTCATACAAAATGTTCTCAGACTTTATCTCAAATGAAACTTTAGCTGCTTCAATTGAATGGACTTCAAAACTTTCTTCTGCAACAGAAGTTGAAGCTGATGATAAAAAATGGAGTTTTGTAATTGAAAAAGCTTAAGACTTTCCTTGTTCTTTTACTTTTAAGCTTAATTCTTCTGGCTGGTTGTAAAACACTTCCAGCTGGAAGAATAGTTGATCCAATTGAATTACTCGATAATAACAGTGCCTTTTATATTGCTATTCCTAAAGCAGCAGATACTGTTCTTATCGAGAGAATGATTCAAAATAATGTAAAAAATCTTTCTGAATCAGATGCAAAATTAATTTCTTCTAAAGTAAATAAAATTTACTGCGGATTAAATCGTTCTAGAAATTTTCTAGAAGTTCAAGCTTCAATTGATTCATCTATTCCTTTAAGTCTTATTCCAAAAGTAATGACTAAAAAGAATGGATGGCAGGTTTCGAAATATAGTCCGGAAAGTTCTACCAGTGAATATACTGTTTATAATTATGAAAATATTGATATTACTTTCCCAAATTCATCAATTACCTGTTTAGGTCGTGATATAGAAACCATGCTTTCTAAGTATGATACTCTTTCAAACATGCCTGCTGAAAATGTTGAACTTTATTCTGATTTACCTGATGAATTATTGACTTATTTAAAAGGTGCAGAAGATGAAATCCGTTTTTATGCAGGAAAACCACAATCTTTTTTAACTATCTTGACTGGTGCAAATCTTGATTTAAGATTAATAGATGTAAAAGGTTCTTTTATAACAGATCCAAAACACGAAAATCAGTATCTGCTTGATCTTGATTTTAATTTTAAGAATGATAAATTTCGTAAGGCTGGAAAAGCTCTGCTGACTCTTGCATTTGGATTAACAAACTCTCAGGAAGAAGAAATAGGTTTTTCAGAGTTAAAAATTTCTGGAATCAGAATTGATAAAAAACAATTATACAAAATTTTAGTTTTATAATTACAGGAGAAAACAATGGCTAATGACAAAATTATTCTTAAAGCAGAAGATTTAGACGGATATCTTACAAAAGAAGATATGGATGATTTAAACAGTCTTCAGGATATGTTTAAAGAGACAATGAAGTCATTTGATCCGGTAAATAAAGATAAAATTATTGATGGATATGACAAAATGGGTAAGGAAATGCAGAAAATTTGTGCAAAACACCCAAATATTAAAGTTTATTCTTTTGTAACTGAAGAAGGTGCTCACGCAGAATGTTCTCGTGTAATTTCAAAACTTCGTGATGAAAGAACTGACCACCAGGAATTCATGTATTACAGCCAGAGAGCATATGAAATGCTTTTCAGAATGGCATATACAGATCAGCATTCCGATAAAAAAGGTCATATTGTTGTAAAAACTCCTGTAACTTTCCCAGTTCAGAATTATGCTGTTCATAAAATTCCTGATATCGATTATAAAATTGAAAACACAGTTATGTGTGTAATGCTTCGTGGTGCTCTTTTGCCAAGTATGATTATGTCAAAAGAAATTCAGGAATATTCATCTCATAAATATCAGACTCCATTTGCACTTTTCAAAATTAGCCGTAATGATACAAAGAACGAATCTGATATGGAATATATTATGGATTTATCAAAATCTTTCTTTAAGCTTGATGAACTTGATGGTAAAGATTTGATTTTTGCAGATCCTATGAATGCGACAGGTGGTTCTCTTGTAACTGTTGTAAAATATCTTCAGTCACAGGGGGTACATCCAAAATCAATTGCTTTCTTTAATACAATTGCTACATTGAAGGGAAGTATTCGTGTAACTCGTGCTCTTGAAAACTGTACATGTTATACACTCTGGATGGATCCTGTAATGAATGAAAAAGCTTACATTATGCCAGGTTTAGGAGATGCCGGAGACCGTCTTAACGGATGTGATACAAAAGAAGCTCCTAGAAACATCATCCAGCTTATTGCAGATTATGGTCATAATATTTCTGGCTTATACAAATCTCAGCTTCGTGAAATCGAAAGAATTGTTTTAGGCTAAACTATAAAAAGGATATAAATTATGATGATAAAAAAGTTTCTTAAGATAACTAAAATTTCATTATTTTTTATATCCTTTTATTTATTTATTTCCTGTCAGTCTTCCAGCTTTATTCCAGGTCAAAAAAATATACAAATCAATAATCTTTATATCGAATATTTTAAAATTGCCGATTCCTACTACAAATTACAGGACTATACCAGCGCTGCTGAATATTATAAAAAAGCAATGAACAGCAAAGAAATCTACTGGGATGCTTATTATAAACTTGCTAAAACTTACGCAGCTTCCTCAAACTGGGATGAAGCTTTATCTATGTTTGTAAAATTGCAGGAGCGGGATCCTGAAAATTCTGGATTAAAAGCTAGCCTTGCATATCTTTATTCTATGAAAGGTGATTTTATAAAAGCTAAAGAAATCTATGAAGAATTGATGCAGACTGAAGAAGTAAATGAAAAATATCTGGAAAATTATATTGCAATCCTGCTTCAAAACGAATCAATTTATTTAGAAAATCAAAGTGAAGTAGAGTTAAAAATTGAAACTTTGAAGCAGTTTTTCCCCGAAAACAAAAATATTGAAATTTTTAATAAAAAAATTACCGAATATACAAAAGTTACTGATTAAGCTTTATTATTTTGTTCAAGAAATTGTCGGTATTTTTCTTCATCAACTCTAAATGCAATGATTGGAGAATCTTTATCATCTTTTGCATGAACTAAGGCTTCTGTAGCTTCTTTCAAAAGTCTTTCACCAGAAACCATTCGTATTGAACGTGTAGAAATACCGATATAACATGCTTTATTTTCAATAATATTTTTTATACTTGCATAAACTTTATCAGCAAGATTTAATGCTTCATCAAGATTCATGTTTATTTTCATTGCAATAATGCAGTCATCTTTATATTCAAATAATAGATCTTTAAACTGGAACTGAAGAGAAAGATAATTGCATACATTTTTGAAAGTTTCAGAAGTTCTTTCAACATCAACAATTTCAATAACAAATAATGAAAAATCAATTTCTGAAGCAATAGCCCTGTTTATTTCACTTTCAAGTCGTGTAAAAAGGTACTGTTCCCATCCAAGTCCTGTAACTGGATTAAATAAGCCTGTCGGATTGTCTGAATTGTCGATTGCGAGAGGTTTTTCTTCTTCGCTTGGAAGTTTTACTTCTGTTTCTGGAGCAGGGGTGTCGTTTTGAGTTTCAATATTTTCTGCGGTGGTTTCTTCTGCCTTATTATCAGTATTTTCTTCAGAAACTGGAACTTCGTTTTTTTCCTGAATATTTGTTTCTTCAATTACAGTTTCTTCTGTAGCGGCTGTAGAATTATCAGCTTCTTTTATATTTGAACTTTCTTCATCAGCATCTGTGTCTTCATCATTTAAATCAACAGAATTATTTACTAAAAGTTCAGATTTTGATTCGTTTACATTTTCATAAATAATTAAAACTACAGTCAGTAAAGTAATTATTAAAACAATAAGGAAAGAAATTTTTGCGTAATAAAAAACTGAAGATGGTTTTAAAAGATAGATATTTGCACAAATGTGGAATTTGCCTACTTCTGTCTGAATATATGTTTCGTAAGATTTTGTGAATTTTGAACTTGTATCTTTCTGGTTTGAATTACCAGGAAATTTTATAAGTTCAACATCATTTATTGAAATAGAAAGAAATGAAAAATCATTTAAAGAGCCAACCGAATCATTTAATTTGTTTATAAGAATTTTTGTGTTAAGGTTTGGATCTTTTGCAGCGTATGTAAGTTCACCTGTTATGTTGTTGAACTTTTTATCAGTATTTAGGGAGGTATATGAATACTCTTTGTAAAGATTTAATCCAAAAAAAGAAATAGCAAAAAGGAAACCAATTGAAGCAAAAATAGTGTAAACAATAATAAATTTATTTTTCATATTAAATTAATTATAACTTACTATAAAAGAGTGTGCAAGTTGAAGAAAATCTTTATATTTTAATTGACTGTTTTCCGGTTTATTTCTAAGCCAGGAGATATATGGTAAAAGAAGATTTTCAATTTCAGAATCTTTTAATTCCGATAAAAAAGAAATAAATTCTGAATATTTGATGTTTATATTTTCAAAAAGTTTTTCAGGCTTTTTATTGGAGCTGATAAAATAAGTATCATTCTTATATTCAAAAGAAAGATTTCTTTGATTTAAAAAGTTTATCAGTGAATTTTTGTAAGAATCAAGGATTTTTGTTGATTTTTTATTTTTATCAACGACAGTTAATTCTGTTCTGAATAAAAGTTTATCGTAAATTTTTTCTGAATTCAGCAGTTTATTTGAAGTGGAATTATAAAGTTTATCTAGATAAGTTGCTTTTGTGTAAGATTTTCCATTCAGATATGCAAAATCTGCACCGAATATTTCAATTTTATTAAAACCTGCCTGTAAAGCAAAATCTAAAGCGGCAATTGTAACAGTCCCAGCACCAGATTCCAGTTTTAACATTTTATTTTTGCAATAATAATTAAAAAGATTTGAAAGAGGATGTCCTGAAATAAAATAAGAAATATTTTGTCCTTTCTGATATAGACTTTTTGCAGCGGAGAAATTTCCGCATAAATCAAACAGAAAGAGAGTGTTTTTATTATTAAATTTATGTATAAAATGATTTTGAGAAACAGACTGGCAATCTAAAGAAATTACAATATCACTTTCTATTCCCTGTTTTAATAAAGTAGAAAATGCCGTGTCAGTTGAAATGATATAATACTGATTTCTTTTTTCCGTTATTTGAGTAATTTTTGAATCAAGGGAAGGGCCTGCCGCAACAACAAGGGCTGTTTTTGATAAATCAGGATTAAACGAAGATGGTGGAGTAATCTGACTAAACAATTTGATGTTATTTAAAATGTTTGTGGTCCATATTTTTCCAAAATGTGATTGTACCGAAAAATCAGCACTAATCTGGTTAATAGCATTCTGAATCGACATGTTTATATCATTTTTAAGTTCTGAATTTTCTAATAGCCAGTTTTTCTGTTCAATTATTTTAAGACTACCGTATTTTGCAGGAAGATAATTGTTAATTAAGGCTTTTGAAAGATTTTCTATATCGCTGGTGATTATTCTTTCATTTGTAAGAAGTTTTTTAATATTCTGGTTTGTTTTTAGAAAATCAAAATCGGCCTGTGATTTTTCCAGGATAATTATTTTGCATGTATCAATTTTTTTTAAAATTTCTTCTGCAAGGATTCCTGAACCAAGCCCCAAAATCAGGAAAAATGAGTAAGTCGAATCCAGACTATTAATAATATTTTCAGCTTCTTTTTGAGGATTATATCTTGATTCTAAAGTTCTTCCTGATTTTAAGAGAGGAATCTGACTTCCGTTTTTAGTTTCAATAAATGAAGAATAAATTGTATCAGCCATTGATTATTCTCCATATTTTTTCACAAAGTTTTTTATGATTATTTTCGATTTTATCTTTTATTTCAGTATTATTTTCATGAAATTGTAATACATAATCCAGAGGATAAAGTTGTTTTTTTACATCTTCCTGGCAAAAATCATTTTTTAAATAATTATTTAATATTTCTTTTTCCTTGTGAAAATCTGTTTTTTTGAAATAGTTTTCTTTTGATACTTCTTTATAGTTTTCGCATTTTTTTGAAAAAACTTCATAATCAATGTCTTTTATTTGACCTAATTGATTTTTTCTCTGATTTTCTTCAATAACTCGGTAAACTTTGCGCTGATTTATATTTTTATTTGAAAACCAGTCTTTATAAATATCCAGACTTGTACTGGAAAACTGACTTTTTACAGAGCGTTTTTCACTTGAATTAATTTTATTATCAAAAATACAGGAATTAAGTTCTAGTTCATTTTTTTGTGTATGCTGGAATCCTTTACAGGTGGATAAATCCAGACCAAAGAAATAAATTTCACTGCTGGAATATGTCAAGGCAAAATCTAAAGCACTGCCACTTATTGTTCCATTTCTTTCTAATTCAAGGGATGGAACTTTTAGTAAATCAAATATTTTTTTAGAAATTCCCTCTGAATAATAAAAAGGTAAAATTGAGTTTTTTGTAAGAAGATTTGTAGATGCAAAAGCTTCTGCACTTAAACCAAGTGGAATTTCTGTGTGTTTTGATAAAATTTTAAGATGCTGACCAGCCCAAAATCCACCGTCTGTTGAAAGAATCAGATCTGGATTTATTTCATTTTCAATACAAACTCGGGTGGCGGAAGACAATACAATTATGAAGAATTTTTTTTGATTATTTTTTATCAGTTGTAAAAATGGTTTTAAAGAAGAGCCTGAAGCAATAATAATTACAGGAGCATTTATTTTTTCTTTTAA
>CAMPAL010000123.1 GCA_946631855.1 uncultured Treponema sp.
TTTTGTAACCTGACGAAGGCGACATTCAATATAACGGGGAGCAGAAGCACCATCGCCGGTGTACATATTTCCAAAGTTTCCCTGTTTATCAATGAAAAGTTCCTTATTTGCAAGGTTTACCAGAGCCGTGTAGATTGAAGCATCTCCGTGAGGATGATATGCCATTACTTTACCAACAACATTTGCTACCTTGGTGAAGCGTCCATCATCTGTTTTGATTAATGTATGAATGATTCTTCTTTGAACAGGTTTAAGACCATCTGTGATTTCTGGAATTGCACGGTCACGAATAACGTAAGATGCATACTGAATAAAATTCTGGTCAAATAAATTTTTTACATAAGCCATTTTTTTCCCCAAGGGCCTGTAAGCCCATACCCAATATAAAATTATAAATTAAAAAAGTGGTATTTTCAACCTTAAGCCTTGCCGCTAGCTTTGTTCAAAAGAATAATTAATTCTTCATAAGCTTTTTTTACAGATTTTTTGTGTGCGGTCTGAATAAAATCAAGCTCGTTTCTGAAAAGTTTATCCTTCCCGGAAACAGGCATATATTTTAGGTTAGTCTGAGAATAATAATGTTCAATACAACCTCTGTGCAAGATGTAAACTCTGGCAGATTCTGCTGCGGCCAGAATAAAGGCTGCCAGATTTTTTATAAGAGGGATTGTTTTTGCAACGTTTGGACTCAAAAACTTAATCAGGCTTTCTTCCTCGTTGTTCACGCCTTGCAGGAGGACTGTTTTATATGTATCTATTGCTTCTGCATTTTCATATTTTTTCTTAAGCAGTTTGATTTTTTCCATGAATGGAATCAGTTTTTCCGGCAGTTCTGTTTTTTCCGCTTGTTTTTGAAAGTCCTGCCCCATATAATTTAAGTAACGTTCCAGACGTAAAATCAGGCGTTCCAGAGTAACTTCGTTTTCCAGCTCTCTGGCCGTAAAAATGCTTTTGTAAAAAGATTCCTGTTTTTCCTTTTGCTTTGCCATCCACCCAATTACTCTTTCATCCTGGCAGAAAACATCCCTTAATTTTCCGCTGAAAAGAGAATCTAAGTCGGTGATGATTCTTCCGTTTGTTCCCAAAAGAGAACAGACCTTACAGAAAACCCCAAGTTCATCTTTTCCACCAACGTCAATTATTCCAGTTCCGGCGGCATTGTATTCATTTTCTATATAATTCAAAAGATAGGTGAACATCTGCTGATCTGTATAACCTTCAACGAAAATCTGGTTATCAGAAAAGAAGAACTGTTTGTGGTAGGTGTTAAATCTTGGCAGAAAGCGTCGGAAGAGGGCATCGTCTTCTTCGGAAAGTTCGTCTATGGTTGTTGGAACTTTGTTTATGTGGCTTACAATTACTCCTGTTAAATCTTCGGAAGTTCTTAAATCAATAAAGAAAGGGGAGTGGGTGATAAGGAAAAATAATCTTCTGCTGCTGTTTCTGACTTCCTTACGAATTTCATTCATAAAAAAAGTCTGGAACTGAGGGTGAAGATGAAGTTCCGGTTCATCTATAAAAAGACAGTCTCCCGGAGCTGCTTCATAAAGACTTATCAGCAGGGAAATAATTTCTTTAAGTCCATGACATTCTGCATCTTCGAGCATGTATTCAACATTCCAGGCCTTGTTTTCTACAATTGGAATCATTGTCTGGTCTATATCTTCAATAAATTTAATGGATTTACCAAACATTGATGAAAGGACTTTTTCTATCCGCCCGCGAATTTTTTCGTTATTTTTCAGTATTAAAATCTGATCATCATATTTGCGGTCCGCTTTTATAAATTTTACTTTATAACAAGATTTTGCAAACTGTTCGGCAATTTTTTCTGCCAGTAAAGTTTTTCCTGAGCCGTTAGGGCCAACAATAAGATTTATCTGAGGCCACCAGGATTTTTTGAAAATGGCCTTTCCCCAGAGAAATGGTATTTTGACTTTAGTCTCAAGATTAATCATTCTTTTATTATACCATATTTTTATCTGGAAAAAATTATAATGTAGTTGTTCCGCTCTTTTTTAATTATAATGAAAGTATGAATATCATCGTAATTACACCACCTCTGGTACAGTTGAATTCTCCTTATCCTTCCGGGGCTTATCTTACTTCATTTTTTAAGAGCCTGGGGCATGACTGTCACTGGTATGATTTAAGTCTGGAACTTGTTTATGCAATTTTTTCAAAAGAAGGACTCACAAAACTTTTCGAACTTTCAGAAGAAAAAGCCCTGAAGCTTGCAGATAAAGCCCAGTCAGAAGGTGATGAAAATACCGCTTTTAATATCCGTCGTTATATCAGCACAAAAAATAACTGGATTAACTGGATTGATGATATTCTGCTTATTCTTTGCGGAAAGGCCCGTGAAAAAGAACATCAGTTTTTGTTTTCTCCTTATGCGCCAAGGGGAGCCCGAATGGAGAATTTTCTTTCTTCAATGGATAGGGAACCTTCAGTTGATGATGTTCGTTTTCTTTGTTCTTATGCACTGGCTGATCTGGGGGACTATATAAGTACCGTTTTTGATACAGAATTTTCTTTAATCAGATATGCAGAACATCTGACGGTTGATGAAAGGTCTTTTTCTGAAATTGAAAAAAATCTTGATTCCCCGGTAATGCAGCATTTTTATCAGCCACTTTTGGAAAAAAGATTTGAAAAAATGCCTGCACCAGATATGGTCTGTATTTCAATTCCATTTGCAGGAACTTTCTTGCCGGCACTTTTTACTGCAAGATTTTTGAAAAAACTTTATGGCGACAAAACTTACCTGGTTATTGGTGGAGGATTTGTAAACACAGAACTTCGTGAGGTTTCAGAACTTTCTCTGGGAAAATATATCGATGCTATTTCTTATGACAGGGGGTACGGAAGTTATAAAGCCCTTTTTGATTCAGGCTTTCTACAAAATCGGAAAAATCTTCCAAAGCCTTTGTATAAACTGCGTCTGTTCGGGGCTGATTCTATCCTTCCTCCTTTATTTGAACAGAAAGAACTGGAAGCTTATGAAACAGATCTTACGGCTCAGGTAATTCCCGATTATTCAGATATAGATTTTTCCCTTTATCCAAGAGTTTGTGATGATGCAAATCCAATGCACAGGCTCTGGAATGATGGTGCCTGGATAAAAGCCTATCTTGCTCATGGCTGTTACTGGCATAAATGTGCCTTTTGTGATACACAGCTTGATTATGTTTGCGGATACAGGCCTGTTAATGTAGAAAAACTTTACCAGGGACTTTTGCAGACTGCCCGCGAAAAAGGGGTGTATGGCATTCATTTTGTTGATGAAGCTCTGCCTCCAAAATTTTTAAAAGAATTTGCTCTTTTAAATGCCCGAAACGGAAATCCTCTTTACTTCTGGGGAAATGTACGTTTTGAAAAAGCTTTTACAAAAGATCTTGCAGCTCTTTTAAGTTTTTGTGGATTCGGTGGTGCTTCTGCCGGTCTTGAAGTTGCAACAGGAGACGGTCTGAAAGCAATAAATAAGGGAGTGGATATTGATTCAATTGCAGGTGCCTGTGCCGCATTTAAAGAAGCCGGAATTCTTGTTCATGCCTATATGATTTATGGTTTCTGGTATGATTCAGCCCAGACAATCATAAATTCAATGGAAACTCTCCGTCAGTTTTTTCAGGCTGGCCTTCTGGATTCTTCTTTCTGGCACAAATTTGTCCTTACAAAAAATTCCCAGGTTTTCTACGAATGGACAAAAGGTCAGCATGATGATTTGAATCCGGTTTTACCAAAAGCATCAAAATCAATTTTTGCCAATAATAATCTGCATTTTAAGGGGGAGGATAAATATCAGAAATTTGGACCGCCTCTGGAAAATGCACTTTCTTCCTGGATGCATGGTCAGGCTTTGGACAGAAAAGTGACAAAGTGGTTTGATTTCCCGGTTCCTCCACCAACAGTTGCAAAAGATTTTATGGAAAAAGCAATTGCCCGTTATGAAGAAAGAAATTCCAGAAAGATTGATTTTTCAGAAAATAAAAAACTTTACTGGCTGGGATCAATTCCAGTTGAAACAGAAGCGTCTGTGTATTCATGGATTTATCTGCAGGAAGAATTTGCAAAAAAACTTACCCGGCCGCTGGTGGAACTTCTTAAAAAACTAAGTCCTCTAAGTTCCATAGAAGATTATGACAAAGCTTTTGAAAGCATAAAAAAATCCCCGGAAATGCAAAAGCAAATCCAGGGATTGCATAATACTGGTATAGTTTTTGTTTAATTACTTAGCCAAAAGACTGATTAATCAACCTCAACTTTTTCAATGTGGGCACCAAGCTTTTGCAGACGGCCTACCAAATCTTCATATCCTCTTTCAATCTGGTAAACGTTAGAAATACGACTTTTTCCGTGGGCAGACATAGCTGCAATCACCATAGCCATTCCGGCACGAATATCAGGAGAAACTAAGTGGTCGCCGTGCAGCATAGAAGGTCCGCAAACCACAGCTCTGTGTGGGTCACAAAGAGTGATTTTTGCACCCATGGAAATAAGCTTATCAACAAAGAACATACGGCTTTCGAACATTTTTTCAAAAATCAAAACTGTACCTTCCACCTGTGTTGCTACTACCGTCATAATAGAAGTAAGGTCAGCAGGGAATCCAGGCCAAGGCATATCATCAATTTTTGGAATCGCATTGCCTAAATCATTATTTACTTTTAAATCCTGGGTGTTTGGAACAGTAAGTTCGTCTCCTTCAATTCTCCAGGAAATACCAAGCTTTGCAAAACTATATTTTAAAGGCCTCATTTCTTCAGGACGAATGCCCTTAATCTTGATTTTGCCTTTTGTTGCAGCAGCCATTCCAATATAAGAACCAATTTCAATATAGTCAGGTCCAATAGTAAATTCAGTTCCGTGGAGTTTTTTTACACCTTCAATTTTTAGAATATTGCTTCCAACTCCAGAAATTTTTGCACCCATGGAGTTAAGCATGTTACACAAATCCTGAATATGAGGTTCGCTGGCAGCATTTTTGATATAAGTAATTCCTTCTGCAAGACTTGCAGCCATAACTGCGTTTTCTGTAGCAGTAACCGAAGCTTCATCAAGGAAGATGTCTGCACCAACCAGTTTGTTGGCGGTAAAATCAAAGTGGCCGTTTACAGAAATGTTTGCACCAAGCTGTTCAAGAGCCAGAAAGTGAGTATCAACGCGGCGGCGACCAATTACATCACCTCCAGGAGGCATCATTTCACATTTGCCTGTTCGTGCTAAAAGAGGACCCGCAAAAACAATAGAACCGCGAACTTTTTTAGTCATTTCTCTAGGAAGTTCAGAAGTTTTTATATTTTTACATTCAATTTTCCAGTTGTTTTTGCTAAGTTTTTCTACGCTGGCTCCCAAGGCTTTCAAAATCTCAATCATAACATTTGTATCCTGAATCTCAGGAATATTATGAAGAATAACAGGTTCTTCTGTTAAAAGAGTTGCTGTTAAACAAGGAAGTGCGGCATTTTTATTTCCGCTCGCTGTAACTGTCCCCTGAATTGGATAACCACCCTCAATTACATATTCGTGCATATAAAGTCCTTAATCATTTTTAATCGTAAGTAGATTTATTATTACATCGGCAGCTTTTGACATTTGGTTTAGAGAACACCATTCATTTCTGGAATGAAAATCATGAGCTCCAGTAAAAATGTTTGGAGTAGGGATCCCCATTTCAGTTAATCGTGAGCCGTCAGTTCCTCCCCGAATAGGCTTTTTAATTACTTTTACCCCTGAAGCCTCATAAGCTTTTTCAAGACGTTCAAGCACTTCAGGATTTTCAAGAATTTTATCCTTCATATTAAGATACTGCTGCTTAAATTCCACTTGTGCAGAACCACCGAATTTTTTCACAACTTCATCAGCAGTTTTTTGAATAATTTCCTTTTCTTTATCAATTTCTTCTATATTAAAACTACGAAGCAGAAGATTTATACATGCACTTTCAATACTTCCCGAAATATCCATAGGAGCAATAAAACCCTGGTAGCCTTCAGTAGTTTCCGGAGCCATATCTCTTGGCAGACGAGCAAGAAAGTTACCAGCCATTGTAAGAGCGTTCACCATCCCGCCGGCTTTAGCATCCCCCGTATGACATGCCTTCCCGATAAAAGTAACTTTTGCCGAAAATGCATTGAAACATTCACATTCAAGTTCGCCCTCATCACCACCATCAACAGTGTATGCAGCCCGGGCTTTCAGAATATTTAAAGGAACCTTATCCATACCGTGGCCAGTTTCTTCATCAGGAGAAAACATAACTTCAATCGGACCATGAGGCAGATCTTCATAGTGATTCATCAGATATTCAATCGCCGACATGATAGCAGAAACACCCGCCTTATCATCAGCCCCCAGCAAAGTTTTTCCATCAGTTTTGATAATAGTGTCAGCTTCCCCAGTAGGAGATTCCGCCGCAGAAGGCATCGTGATAACCGGATGAACATCTTTTCCAGAAACTTCATCCACCGTATCCATATGAGCCATCAAAAGAATGACAGGATATTTTTTTCTTTCTTCAGGATCGATAATATTCGAATCAATTTTTCCAACAACATAGCAGTTATCCGTCAAATAAACATTCCGGGTTCCAAGATTTCTCAGTTCCTTCACAAGCACCTTCGCAAAATCCCACTGCTGTTCAGTCGAAGGAAAAACTCCCGCATCCGCCGCTTTACCGTCACTTTCCGACCAGATTTTTACATAGCGACAAAATCGGTCCAACAATTTATCCATTTCTTCTTTATTATTGTAAATGTAATTCATATGATATGGATAATAATGATTTGGGGGCAAAGTTTAAACAGTCAAACGGACATTCCGCGGTTCGGTAACCCTCAGCCGCTTCCCTCAGTCAGGCCTCCGCAAAGCTCCGGCCTTCCTTCAGTCCAGTGGCCTGCAAGGCAGCCGCTACAGTCCTTGGCCCG
>CAMPAL010000124.1 GCA_946631855.1 uncultured Treponema sp.
TGCCTGAATGGACTTTAAAATCCGGTTTTGATTTTATATTACCTTATGATAATCATTCATATAAATTATCTTTGTATCAGTACTTTAACAGAAATGAAGACTTCTTACTCTTAAATGATGATATGTATTTTAGAGAAGAAGCTGCGTTTTCTGTACCTTTGAACATTTTTACATTTGAAAACTATACTAATCTTACTTATACACCGACAATAGCTTTCAATTATTACTGGGATTACAACGGTATTAATATCGAAAATGATTCAATTCAGAGTAAGTCTTTAAGTTTTTCTCAAAATTTAGCAAACAGTAAAATTATTTGGGAAAACTGTTTTAGAACAGGATACAGTTTTAGCATTACAAATTCTTATACTTATTATTTTGACCGACAGGATTTTTCACCATCTGTAAGTTTTGACGCAAAACTCTATTATAATTTTATTACTTCAGAAAAAAGACACGTCTTAGAACAATTTGGTATTAATTTTCACCTATATACATTTATTTATGCAAGCGCTCCAGGAAACAAATTTTACTATGGTGAAGAAATCGGTAGTTATATGAGAGGTATTATTGACAACAGTTTCTTTGGAAATACAAAACCTGCTTATACTGCCTCTTCTGCAATTATATTCAGTTTAGATTTGCCACATCATATGTTTACAACAAACTTCAAAAAAGATTTGTTAAACTTTAATTTACAGATATCTCCATTTATTGATGCAGCCCTTACTCTAAACAGAACTTCTGGTACCATTTTTAATGCAAAAGAAGGATATTATTGTGCCGGTGCAGAAATGCTCATATTCCCTTTAAAATGGTCAAGTTATACAATCAGAGCTTCTTTAGGATTTGACGTATTAAATGTTCTTAAGGCAGATTCAATTATTTCTGGTTTGAAAAAATACCACGAAATTTATATTGGAATTGGTGTTCAGTACTAGTTCATTGTTTCAAGTAAAAGAACAGCATCCTTTTGCCAGTATTTTTCAGGTGAAAACTGTACTAAAACTTTTAATAAATCTTTTGTAAAATTATCATATCCAAGAGTTTTAGTATATTTTGCAAGAATATTAAAACTACTCCATGCTTTTGATTCGTTACCCCATTTTACAATATCATCATAAAATGAAGCTTCCTGGAAAAATGTAGATAAATTTGTATATGTATATTCAGAATTTCTGGAACTTAAGATTTCATTAATTTTTGAAAAGCTTGTTATGGTCGATAAGGCAGCAAATATTAGAGCTTTATCAATATTTCCACAATCATAATAATATTCTGCAAGCTGATTATATGCATCAATTGAAATATAAGAATTTGCTCTATAAAGATTGAAGAATTTTTCCATAGAGTTTTTCTTATTTCCACTGATTGTATAAATCATAGATGATGTAAGAGCCTGATCCATAAAAGAAGAATCATCAACAAGAATATTTAACAATCTTGCTTCCATTTTTGGTAAATCATTTTTAAGTCTACTGATTTCAGCGAGAGTATATAAAATATCATATTTTTCAGAAGAAATATCTAAAACATCAACGTTTTTAAGTGCAAGCTGATAATATTCCTCTGCATAATCATATTCACCTTCAAGTTTATAAATATCTCCAATTAATTTATGAGCTTCTGGATATCCCATTGAATCATTCATATATGTAAGAAGTTTTTCCATTGAGTTTTCAAAAAAATCAATACCTTTTATTTTCAAATAGGATTCAATTATATTTATACTTGCTTCTTCTTTTCTGTTTCGCAAAACTTGTAGAATTGCCTGAATATTATCACCAGCAACCTGAACTCTTTTAGCGGTTAAAGAATTTTTTAATGTATTGATTTGATTCTCAATAAATTGTTTACGATAAAGGATTGCATCTTCTGAATATTTTAACGCAGTTCCGTAATCCATATTATCATAGGAAATAAGAGCCTGTCTGAATGCCATAACACTTTGGTTTGCTTCATAAACTTCTGCGAATAAATTAAAACTGATTAAAAATGATAAAAATACAAGTATATGCTTTTTCATATAATTCCTATAAAGAATTTAATTCTTCTTCAAATGCATTATCGGCATCTTCTGGCTTAACCGTGCGTATTATTTTTCCTTTTTTAAAAATTATTACTTTGTCTGTAGCACCTGCAATTCCTAAATCGGCATGTTTTCCTTCACCAGGACCGTTTACAACACATCCCATAATTGCAATAGTTACATTTTTATCAAGAGCAAGAAGACGATTCTGCCATTTATTTACAAAAGAATGGACATCAAATCCTATACGTCCGCAACGAGGACAAGAAACTAAATTAACACCCTTATTTCTTTTGCCACATTCTTTCAGAATATTTAATCCGGCAATAACTTCATTTTCAGGAGAAGAAGATAAACTTACTCTTATTGTATCTCCAATATTTTCTGAAAGAAGTGTATAAAAAGCGATGGATGATTTTACAATTCCACCAATTAATGGTCCTGCTTCCGTAACCCCTAGATGAAGTGGATTATTATATTTTTGAGCATAAAATCTATTACATTCAATAGTTTCTTTTACATCTGAAGATTTCATACTTACAACATATTGATCAAAATGCAAATCTTCAAAAATTTGAGCTTCTCTGACGGCGGTTTCGCATAATCCCTGAGAACGACTGATTTTTCCAGCTGCAATATCTTTCTGTAAATCAGAAGGTAAACTGCCTGAATTAATTCCAATTCGAATTGCTACCCCATTATCTTTACAGGCATTTACTACTTCTGTAGTATTTTTTATTGAACCAATATTACCAGGATTAATTCTAATAGCAGCAACATTTCCTTTTAAGCATTCAAGGGCTAATCTGTAATCGAAATGAATATCAGCCACTAGAGGCATACTTGTTTTTTCTGCAATTAAACATAAAGCTTTTGCACTTTCCATATCAGGAACTGCAAAACGAATGATATCACAACCTAATATTTGTAAATCTGTTATTTCTTTTATAGTTCTTTCTAATTTTTCTGGATTATCAGGTATATCTACAATTGATTCCTTCCACATTGTTTGCAAAGTAACTGTAGAGTCTCCACCTATTGAGATTCTTTTTGTAATACCTTTTCCACCTAAAAATACTTTTGTAGTCATATTTATATTATATCACATTACATAAAAAAAAACGCGTCTATCAAAAGATAAACGCGTTTGTATCGGTTTTATAGCGATTGAATACGAGAATGTCAAGGCACGCTGTCGCTTAAAACCTTGACTTTCTCGTTTTGCATAAGTAACAGGTTGTCCTGCTATACGAGCTCGTCAAAGCACGCTGATGCTTGAAGCCTTGACAAACTCGTTTCGCATAATTATAGATGTTGTTCTACTATACGAGAATGTAAAGGCACGCTGTCGTTCAAGGCCTTGACAAACTCGTTTTGCATAATTACACGAGAGTGTAATTATGCAATCATTGAGAATACCATTGCGAACAAAGCTACTGATTCACAAAGACCTACTACCATGATGTACTGTGCGAAACCTTTTCCTGTTTCTCCAAGTGCATCTGAACCTGCAGCACCAGCTTTTCCCTGTGCAATTGCAGAGAACATCATTGCTAAACCTGAAGCAATACCAAGACCAAGAGCCATACCAGGATTTTCAGCACCTAATGATTTCAATTTAATATTCATTAAAAGGAATCCATAGATAGTCTGTGTCAAAGGGGCACCGGCAAATACTGTCAAAATAAATGGAGCTGGTTTATTGTTTACATAACAACGTTTCCAGGCACCAATTGCACCCTGTCCTGCAATACCAATACCAATTGCTGATCCAATAGCTGCAATACCCATACAAATTGCTGCACCAAGCATTCCAAAAAATTCCATATTTTTCTCCTTTAGCCAAATGGCCTTTGTTTTATTCTTATATTTTTAGTAAATCCAGGATTTACTTTCTTTCACTAAATGGCTGGTATTTTTTTCCAGACCAAGAAACTCCAAGGTGTTGAGAGAATTCCAAAGTATTCAAACGTACACCATGAACAATAACAGACAAGAGGTTCAAAATCATATTAAGACCATGTCCGAAACCAAGCAAAAGAATTGCAGCAAGGAACAAAATTGCATGTCCTAAAATTGGACCAGCAAGTGTATTTACTGTATTCGAAATTGCAGCTCCGGCTAAACCAACTGCCCACAAACGAATGTAAGAAACGATATCAGAGAATACGTTTACAACTCCAAGTAAAACTGAAATTATGTTTTTACAGCTTGCAAGTATTGATTGACCAACACTTCCTTCATAATTTGCAAAAACAAAACTTAGTACAAAACCAATTGCAATAAGTGAAATTTCAATTTTTCCAACTGGTACAGGTCCTATTGAACCTAACATTGGGAATACTCTTGAATCAACAACCATTGAAAGAACAATCCACAACATACCAATCAATTGTAAAAGAGAACCAATATCGCCTAAAGCTTTTAATCCATTCTTTTCTGCAAAATTTCTCTTAGTTGCTTTTATATGAGCAATTGAAAGCTGTAATAAAGCAAGTGAGAAACAGAAAATCTGAAGATTCTGATCTTTTGTTAATCCAAGACCTTCTTCTGTAATCCACAGAGGTTGCCATAAAGAATCAGCATAAGCACCAGAAATCCATGGAATTGAAGCTTTTGTTAACCATGATGGTAAAAGAGCTGCATCAATACCAAACCATGTACAAGTTACAGTACCCCATACTACTGTAGAAATGCCTAAAAGAAGCATTAATCCAAGTAAAGGAGATGCAGATTTTTTTGCAGCTTTGTTCTTTATCATCAAAATTAAAGCAACAATAGTTACAAGTAAACCATATCCTCCATCGCCAAAAATCATTCCAAAGAAAATTGTAAAGAATAAAAGGAACCAGCCAGAAATATCATATTCGTTATATCCAGGAACTGTACCCAAGAAATCTGTAAGAGGATAAACCAGACTTACAAATTTATTATTCTTAAGTTTTGTTGGAACTTCTGTATCTTCGCGGTCAGCATCATCGTATGCCAAAGCCCATTGATTCTTCTTACATTCGTCCTTAAATGTCTCAATTTCTGCTTTTGGAACATAACCACTAATCCAGGCAAGATCATTTGTATTTCCTGAAGATTCATGTTCTATTCCAGAGTTTACATTTTCAAATTCAATATCAGATTCAAGATTTTTCTTAAAACTGGTGATTGAATTTACATATTTTGCATTTTCTCTATAAAAAGCATCTATAGATTCAATTTCAGAAACGTTCTTTTTAATTTCTTCTTCAAGTTCATTTGTAGATAAACGAGGAAGAGGAACTTCAAAAGCTTCTGGCAAAAGATTTTCAGGTCGACCTTCTCCACCATTGATAATTAAGAATCTAACTGTTTTCTTGTCGTTATTAACAAGAATAGTTTCAATTTTATTATCAATTTCAAGATATTTATCAGCCGCAATTTCATACAATTTCAACTGCAGACCTTTTTCCTGGAGATACTGTAAGTCTTCAAGAGAAACTTTTCCCCAGTTTGCAAATCGATCTAATTCTGTTGTGTTTGCAGAAATTTCTTCAAGAAGCTGTTTTTTACGTTCAGATTTTGCAACAATTTCAGAACAAAGATTTATTACCTTATCATCAGATAAAGTAACAATTTCTTTTTTCTTATTCTTAGGCTGTTTTATTTCACCTAAAATTGCTTCCGCAACGTTAGCATTTCCTGTATATTCCTTGAAAGCAGAAAGTTTTTCGCTGGAACCTTCAACTTTTTCAAGGTGTACAAGACCTATCTTACGTAAAGCTTTTAATGCTTCTTCTTTTTCTTTATTCAGAAGTACAATAGAGACTTTCATCATTGGTTCAATCATTTAGCAGCCTCCTGTTCTTCTTCAACTTTTGCCTGCAATTTTTTCTTAGAAATCTTACTTCGAACTACCGCAGCAACCTGTTCATCACCAAGATAAACGGTTATTTTCTTAATATTAGCCTTGGTTTCAGGAATTTTTACTTTTTCAAACAGATTTACACGTTGTGTGGTTGTTCTCAATTCCTGAGAAAGCAATCTTACCTGTTCATCCAAAACTTCTGCTTCCAAGTCTAAAGATAAAGCTTTTTCCATTCGGTCTGCAGCCATATCAATCCAGAGAGGTGTTTCGTATAAATCGTAATCGCCTCTTCCAAAATCAGCACCTTCATAAATCGGAATAGTTACTCCGGCAATATTTCCAGTACCTTTTTTGATATTTTTTACAGTTACCATATCTGGTTTGAAAGCTTCTCTTTCACCAAATACGGCAATCCAATCGTCAAACTCTTTTTCAAGCTGGACTCTTGCTGCTCTAACCTCTTTGGCTTTAGCGTCTATTGTGCGGATTTCAGTTTGAAGCTGTTGTTTTTTAAGCATAAGAGTTGGAAGATAACGCTTAAACATTTTAAGTGCATCTTTCTGAACCTTAAGCTCATTTTTTGTCAGCTTAATTTTTGCCATTCACACAACTCCTAGTTTTTAGGCCAATACTGCTCAATAAGAGAAGATTTAAGACCAGTTTCTTCTGGATCAAAACATTCAGAAAGAATTTTCCATCCTAAATCCAAAGCATCTTCCAAAGAAATATTTTTAGACAAATCCATCATATTGTCTTCAAATTTCTTACCATAATTCAAAAGTTTTTCATCCCATTTACTCATATTGAAACCCATTGATTTCTTTTCAAGAGTATCTTTATAAGCTGAATAAAGACGAATCATACCATCCATCAAAGCACGATGGTCTGGACGAGTTGAACCATTTACGTTCTGTTTAAGACGTGACAAAGATCCAAATGGTTCGATACGACCACCTTTTAGATAGTACTGTCCTTCTGTAATATATCCTGTGTTATCTGGAACCGGATGAGTTACATCATCACCAGGCATTGTTGTAACAGCAAGAATAGTT
>CAMPAL010000125.1 GCA_946631855.1 uncultured Treponema sp.
GCAATCTGCAGAAGGAGCTTTGAATGGAATTTGTTATCCCATAAGAAGGTAAGAAAATCTGTCTGGCTGCTGGCGGCCTTGTAGGCTTCGACATATCTTAAGATGTAGCCGATGATTCCGCCTGAAATGCTCATTACCAGGCAGAGGACAAGGCTAAGAATAATCAGCTTTATAAAAAGTGCCAGACTTGAGTCTGTTTTTTTGATAAACCATATTTTAAAATATCCGGCGGTAATGGCCGCAAGAAAATGGCAGAGCATAAACCAGTGGCCCAGCTCTAAAGTTCTGTTTAGGCAAAAATCAATCAGATGGTAGAAAAAGCCCGCAAGAACCCCCCACCAGGGGCCGGCAAGAAAACTCAGTGCCATAATAAAAATTGTGTCACAAAAAAGCGGCAGATGGTTTACCCAGGCTACAAAATCACAGATGATATAATCTAAAAAGCCGCAGAGAATGCTGAGGCTAAAAAATAAAACTCTCTTCCGATTTGAAAAATCAAAAGAAAAACTCATACTTTATTATATCATTTATATAGAAGAATGTGTTATATTTTGAGTGATGAAAAAACATATCTTCTTTATTTTATTTGTTTTATTCTCTTTTTCGGCTTTTGCTCATAAGGCACAGAAACAAACAGAAAAACTTATTCCAGAAGCGCTTACCCAAAAATGGCTGGAATGGGAAGCGGCAGGGGAGGAGGATGCTCAAAGCAGGCTTGAAGAACTTGTGATTGAAATAAAGAAGGCCCAGCCCTCTGATACTGTAATTTATTATTTTCCGGAAGCAAAGGTTATTTATGAAAATCTGCTTAGCGGAATCATAAGTGGTGATAAGCAGAAAATTGCAGAAAATGTCAGCCGCTGGGAAGTTCTTCAGAAAAATCTTGTAAGCTTTCAGCTTGAGCAGGTTTATTATTCCTACAGGATTTTGATCCTGGTAATTATTCTGGCACTTGGTATGTCGCTTGTCTTTTTAATTCTCTATCTTGTAACCTACAGGCGCCGAAAGGAAAACCTTATCTATACTGCCCAGGTGATTAAAACTCAGGAAGCCGAGCGGGAGCGTATTTCCAATGAGCTTCACGATACTGTTTGCCAGGATTTGCGGGTACTGCAGTTCCAGCTTAAAGATGAAGAATCCATAAATCTCTGTAAGAAGATTGCAGGCGATGTCCGTAACTCCTGCTATGCCCTAACTCCGACAGACTTGAACGAAGGTCTTTTTGAAGCCCTTGTTTCCCTCTGTGGAGTCTTAAAAAAGCAGAGCGGACTTGAAATTATTCTTTGCATTCAGGATGAAGTAAAAAACAATCAGGACTTTAAGAGTTTTCCAAAAGAAAAGAATCTGAATATTTACCGCATTGTGCAGGAAATCCTTTCAAATTCCATAAAACATTCCGGCGCAGAAACAATAAGCCTGCTGGTCAGAACCTTTGATGAAAAGAATTTCAAAATTATAATTTCAGACGGCGGAAAAGGCTTCGACTTAAAAAGCGCCCTCAAGACGAAAAATCACTTCGGCCTTAAAAACATCCAGACTCGTGTCAAAACCCTGGGCGGTCAGGTAAACTTCTTTACTGAAGAAGGCGAAGGCACACAGGTTTCGGTGACTGTGCCCTATATTTAAAAAAAAAAGAGGGGCTGGCCATATCTTTTTGGACAGCCCCCGGAAGTTATTCAGAACTTATTTTGTTTCTGGTGTATGCCATTTCCAGTTTACTACTTCTGGCAGGTCTTCACCAAGTTCAGAAATGTACTGTTTGTGAGCAACAAGAGTATCATTCATCTGCTGTACAAGGTGACTTGCAGTATTTCCAAGCTGTGGCAAATACTGGAGTGCAGCCTTTACAAGGTCGAAACGGTCAATCTTGTTCTGTACACGCATATCAAATGGAGTTGTGATTGTACCTTCTTCGTGGTATCCGTAAACATGGAGATTGCGGTTTTCGCGGAGGTATGTAAGTTCGTGTACCAGTTTTGGATAACCATGGAATGCAAAAATGATAGGCTTGTTTGTTGTAAAGATAGCATTGTATTCTGCATCTGTAAGTCCATGTGGATGCTGGTGGTCGCTCTGGAGCTTCATCAAGTCTACTACGTTTACAAAACGAATCTTCAAATCTGGAAGATTGTCACGTAAGATTGTAGTTGCAGCCAAAGCTTCAAGAGTAGGGGTATCACCACAACATGCCATAACAAGGTCTGGTTCTTTTCCCTGATCATTAGAAGCCCAATCCCAGATTCCAATACCCTGAGTACAGTGTTTAACTGCCTGGTCCATTGTAAGCCACTGATAGCTTGGGTGTTTAGAAGCAACAATTACGTTTACATAATTCTTACTCTTGATACAGTGATCAAAAGTTGAAAGGAGACAGTTTGTATCAGGAGGAAGATACATACGTACTACATCAGCTTTTTTATTTGAAATATGATCGAGGAAGCCTGGGTCCTGATGAGTAAATCCGTTGTGGTCCTGCTGCCATACGTTTGATGTAAGAATGAGGTTCAAAGATGCAATTGGTGCACGCCATTTAAGCTGTGAACAAACTTTGAGCCATTTTGCATGCTGAGAAGCCATTGAATCGATAATGCGGATGAAAGCTTCGTAACTTGCAAAGAAACCGTGACGACCAGTCAAAAGATATCCTTCGAGCCATCCTTCACACATATGTTCACTCAGGTAAGAGTCCATAATGCGTCCGTTGTGAGCTAATTTATCATCAGTATCAAGGATTTCGCCGTTGAAATCGCGGTTTGTAGCTTCAAATGCGGCGTAAAGTCTGTTTGACATAGACTCATCTGGTCCAAAAATACGGAAGTTCTTGTTATCTTCGTTGAGTTTGAATACATCGCGAACATAATTTCCAAGTTCTTTCATATCCTGAGCTTTTACGCTACCTGGAGTTTTGATATCGAGGGCGTATTTTTTGAAGTCTGGAGTACGAAGATCTTTAAGAAGATTTCCACCATTTGCGTGTGGGTTTGCAGAAATTCTGTGGTCTCCCTTAGGTGCAATAGCAGCAATTTCAGCCTTAAGACGATAGTTTTCATCAAAAAGTTCTTCTGGTTTGTATGATTTGAGCCATGCTTCCAGTTCCTTCATGTGTTTTGCTTCATTTGGATCTGGTTTTGTAAGGTCGATTGGAACCTGATGTGCACGGAAAGAGTTTTCAATTGGAAGTCCGTCATCATTGAATTTAGGACCTGTCCATCCCTTTGGAGTGCGGAGAACGATCATTGGCCAGAATGGGCGTTCTGTTTTTCCGTTTTTGCGGGCATCTTTCTGAATCTTAAGGATTTTTTCAATACACTTATCAACAGCGGCAGCCATTGCGTGGTGTACTTTCATGTGGTCAGAATCTGGACTTGCTTCTACAAAAATTGGATCCCATCCGCAACCGTGGAAGAAGCTGCGAACTTCATCTTTAGAAATGCGGGCAAATACTGTTGGGTTAGAAATTTTATATCCGTTCAAGTGGAGGATTGGGAGAACAGCACCATCTGTAACTGGATTAAGGAATTTGTTTGAATGCCATGCAGTTGCAAGAGGACCAGTTTCTGCTTCACCATCACCTACGATACAAGTTGTGATGAGGTTAGGGTTATCAAAAACAGAACCGAATGCATGAGCGATAGAATAACCAAGTTCACCACCTTCGTTGATAGAACCTGGAGTTTCTGGAGCAACGTGGCTAGAAATTCCACCTGGGAATGAGAACTGCTTACAAAGACGGCTCATACCTTCTTCATCGAGGCTTACATTTGGATAAATTTCTGAGTAATGACCTTCGAGGTAAGAGTTTGCTACGAAGAAGTTTCCTCCATGACCAGGACCAGAAATAAGAATCATATCAAGATTATATTTTGTAATAGCACGGTTTAAGTGTGTGTAAACAAAGTTCTGACCTGGAACAGTTCCCCAGTGTCCAACAATCTTTGTTTTTACCTGATCACGTGTTAATGGCTTTCTTAAAAGAGGATTTTCTTTCATGTAAAGCTGGGCTGCTGCAAGATAGTTTGTTGCACGCCAATACTGATCAAGTTTTTTGAAGTATTCTTCTGAATCTTCAATGCGCTTTGGCTTTTTTGACATAGTGTACTCCTGTTAAAACTTAAGTGATGGCCATTTTAATGATGTGCCATGTTTAAAACAATAGGAAAAATACCGTATAAATGAAAAATGGTACTTTTTTATGAGTAAAAAGGGGGAGTTTTGTTTTTATGCGGTCTTGTAAAATCTGAATAAACGTAGACAGTGCCCTTTTTAATAGTGAAAAAGGGATGTTTTTGCTTTATAAGGGGTGAGCGGGTTGTTTTTAATAGGGGTAAACTTTTCATTCGTTGTGGTCTTGTTTATAATTTTTTTTTGGTTATATTACTGTATATGATAAAAAATAATGACTGGCCGGTTTTAAGAGCTCTGGTGGAAAAACGCAAAGCAGAAGGTGCAAAAATTGTGGAAATGGAGCAGGCCGGATGTATTGCAATAGCCCAGTACCGTCATTTTGATTATGGTGCAATAATTTACGGTGGAGATGATGTTTCGCAGGCTGAATGGAATACCCGCAGCTGGGATAAAAGAAAAGGCATTCGTTACAATCTGGTTATGCTCTGTCGTGAGCTTGTAAGAATGTTTTAAATTTCGGGACAGCTTTTGGAGGAGCCATTGTGATAGGACTTGGAACAATAATAAATGGAGCAGCTATACTTGGTGGAGGACTGATTGGTTTACTAGCCGGACATTTTTTGAAAGAAAGTATTCAAAAGATAATCAGTGTTGCAATCGGATTGAGTGTAGTTGCGATGAGTCTTTCTGGAATTGTTTCCAAAATGCTTGTTCCTGTTAATGGAGAATTTAAAACTCAGGGGACTTATGTCATCATTTTTGCACTGGTTATTGGCGGAATTCTTGGAGAACTGATAGACATTGATGCAAAACTGGAAACTTTTGGTGAATGGTTGAAAAGAAAATCTGGAAGTGAAAAGGATGCAAGTTTTGTAAATGGATTTGTTACTGCATCCTTAACAGTTTGTATTGGTGCTATGGCAGTTGTCGGTTCAATTATGGATGGAACAAAAGGAGATTATTCAATTCTTCTGACAAAATCTATAATGGACTTTGTTATTATTATTGCAATGACTGCTACAAATGGAAAAGGTGCGATTTTTTCGGCAATCCCAGTTGTGATTTTTCAGGGCTCAATTACACTTTTAGCACGCCTTCTTTTACCAATTCTTACAGACGCCGCAATGAATAATCTTTCTCTCGTTGGCTCAGTTTTAATTTTGTGTGTTGGTGTAAATATTATCGCTGATGGAAAGTTCAAAATAAAAGTAGCAAATCTTCTTCCTGCTTTGATTTTTGCAGTTGTGGCGGCCTTTATTAGGTTGGGGTAAGGTTGTTTTGAGACAGGCTATTTCATAACAAGTTAAACTATTTGCAGTAATCAAATTATCGCAGAATGAATTTGACAACCCCCTTTATTATGATTTATTATTTACAGTAACGAGGTTACTGTTTGAAAAATAATACATATTTGTTAAAAGAGATAGCAGATATTCGCACAGGTTATTCCTTTCGTGCAAAACTTGAGCCTGATTCAGAAGGGAATATTCTGGTAGTTCAATTAAAAGAATTATCAGACAAGAATACAATTGATATCTCAACTGCAGTAAAAATAAATATGCAAAATGTCTCTGATAATTATCTTCTTCAAAAAGGAGACTTGGTATTCAGATCCAGGGGCATGGATTCTACAGCTGCTATTATGGATATTAGTGCTGATAATATCATTCTCTCTGCTCCGTTTCAGCGAATAAGGCTTCAAGATACATCAAAAATCCTTCCTGAATACCTTTTATGGTATATTAATAGTAAGGATGCACAGTCTTATTTTTCTGCTAATAAAACTGGTACTTCGGTAACTATGATTTCTACAGCGGTATTGGCGGATTTGCCGGTGATTGTTCCCCCTGTAGAAATCCAAAAAAAAATAGTAGAGATAAACACTCTTTCTGAAAGAGAAATTGAGTTGCAGGAAGAATTAATCAAAAAAAAGAAGTTGCTGACAGAAACAATACTTCTTAAAACTTTAGAGCTTTAGTTGGGAGATAAAAATGGAAAACGAAAATCAGAAAATTGATCAAAAAGACATTAATGCTGCTGCTTGGGCCGCTTGTGATACATTCCGTGGCGTTGTAGATCCAGCCCAGTATAAGGATTATATTCTCGTTATTTTATTCTTACGTTACATTTCCGATGTATGGCAGGACCATTATGATACATATAAAAAAGAATATGGCGATGATGATGAGCGTATTCGACGAAAACTGGAACGTGAACGTTTTGTCCTTCCTGTTATTAAGCTTACAGAGGAAGTAGATGGTAAACGCAAGGAAATAGATTCTTTTACTGCTAATTTCTACAGCCTTTATGACCGTAAGGAACGAAATAATATTGGAGAATTAATCAATATTACTTTGGAACATATTGAAGAGGCAAACAGAACAAAACTCGCAGGAGTGTTCCGCAATATTGATTTTAATAGCGAAGCAAATCTCGGAAAAACAAAAGACAGGAATCGTCGTCTAAAACAACTTCTGGAAGATTTTAATTCTCCAAAACTCGACATGAGACCAAGTCGTGTTTCAGAAGATATTATTGGTAATACTTACATTTATCTTATAGAACATTTTGCATCAGATTCCGGAAAGAAAGCTGGTGAGTTCTTTAGTCCTCTTATGGTAACAGAACTTGTTGCACGTCTTGCACAACCAAAAGACGGTGATACAATTTGTGATCCAACCTGTGGTTCTGGAGGACTTCTTATAAAAGCTGCAAATCAGATTCCTTCCGGCAATTTTGCATTGTTTGGCCAGGAAACAAACG
>CAMPAL010000126.1 GCA_946631855.1 uncultured Treponema sp.
AAAAACCTGAATATGCTAACTTCACAGTTCGTGTATCTGGTTATGCTGTACGCTTTATCAACCTTACAAAGGAACAGCAGGACGACGTTATTGCACGTACCTGCCACGCTTCTCTGTAGTGCTACTGCGAGTTTTGCTTTGCAAAACTCGTGAAGCATGGGCAGCTTGCTGGCCATGCGACACCTAAAAGGTCATCTTCTGTAAAAGGAGATGACCTTTTTTTTTGCACAGGAAATAATGCGTGAAAATATCAATATATCTTGTTAAACGTTTAACCTTGTTCTAAAATAAGAAATGAGGTAGAAGAATGTTTCTTAATGAATTTGCATTAGATCAGATTGAAGTTTTAGATTCTTATTCAAATAATCTTTCAGATAAAGTTCTTGATTTTATTGGTTCATATGATCCAGACCGTCTTCTTTATTCTTTCAGAGTAAATGCAGGCCTTAAAGATAATCTTAAAGTTTTTGGTCCATATCCTAACTGGGAAAACTCAAAAATTGGTGGACATACAATGGGACATTATCTTGTTGCCTGTGCACAGGGAATAAAACACGGATATGCCAATCGTAAAGGAAAAGATGGTCGTACACTTTCTGAACGTTTAACTTACATTATTGAAGAACTTGATAAGTGTCAGAAAAATTATCCTCTGGCAAACGGTTTTATTTTTGGAGCAACTTATGGAGAAGGGGAAGGTCCTGAATGGCAGTTCGATCAACTTGATTCAGGCAATCCAAAAGGAACCTGGGTGCCCTGGTATACAATGCATAAAATCCTGGCAGGCTTTCTCGAAGTTTTCAAACTTACTGATAATCATCTTGCTCTTGAAATTGCAGAAAATCTTGGTGAATGGGTTTACAAGCGGGTTACAAAATGGACAGAAGAAATTCAATCTAAGGTGCTTGCAGTGGAATATGGTGGAATGAATGACTGTCTTTATGAGCTGTATAAATGTGCAAAAAATGATGGATATAAAGATTTTAATCATTTTGCTATTGCAGCCCATCAGTTTGATGAAGAAAAACTTTTTGAACTGATTGCTTCCGGTGCGACAAATGCCCTTAATATGAGACATGCAAATACAACAATTCCAAAATTTATAGGGGCCTTAAATCGCTATAGAGCTTTGGGTGATAATAAATATTTAAATTATGCCCAGGCCTTCTGGAACCTTGTAGTCAATCATCATACTTATATAACTGGTGGAAACAGTGAATCTGAACATTTTGGAAATGATGATGTTCTTGAAGAACTTCGTTCTAATGCAAACTGTGAAACCTGCAATACTCATAATATGCTTAAACTTACCCGTGAACTTTATAAAATTATGGGTGATAAAAAATATGCTGATTATTATGATCAGACTTATACAAATGCTATTCTGGCCAGCTGTAATTCAAATACTGGAATGACAACTTATTTTCAGCCAATGGCAAGCGGATGTTTTAAGCCATATTGTAATCCTGATCTTGAAAAAAATTATTTCTGGTGTTGTACAGGAACTGGTCTTGAGAATTTTACAAAACTGGGAGATTCTTTCTATTTTTATAAGAATAATCAGCTTTATGTAAATATGTATTCTTCTTCACGCCTGAATTGGGAAGAAAAAGGTCTTGTTTTAAGGCAGAAAGAAAATCTTGGAAAGAATGGCGAAGTTATTTTTACTGTTGAAAAAGCCCCTCAGACAGAAGTGGAAATTTTATTCAGAAAGCCTGACTGGGCTCAGGAAGTTTCTTATGAACTTAAGGATAAAACTAATCTTTCTACCACTTACATGGACGACTACCTTTCTTTGCAAAAGGTATGGAAGGCTGGTGATGAAATCCGCCTCAACTTTATTCTTAAAATGCAGGTTTATTCTCTGCCTGATTGTTCAGAAGTTTTTGCCTTTAAGTATGGACCATATGTTCTTGCCGCAAATCTTGGTTCTGATGAAAAAATGATTACTTATCATATTGGAGTTCAGACTGATGTTTGTGCAAACAAGATTGTTCTGGGGCAGGAAAAAGAGTTGAAGGGTTCTTACCTTAATACAAGAGGAATTGGAATTCTGGAATCAGAAAAAATAAAGCTTGAGGGAAGTCCTGCTGAACTAAAAGAAAATCCTTTAAAATTTTTAAAGAAAGTTTCTGATTTTACTTTTGAACTTGAAACAGGAAGGGGTGGAGAAAAATTGACTTTTGTTCCGTATTACAAACTTCATGACCAAAGATACGGAATATATTGGCATTTTATTTTCTAAAGTGATATTCTCTCCTTATGTCATATGTAAAAGCTTCAACCCGATATAAGAGAGAGAATAAAAGCGATTATGGTCGTGAAAAAATAGAAATTCTTTACCAGGATCAATGGCTGGTTGTCATTAATAAACCAAGTGGACTTTTGTCTGTGCCATATCCTGGAAGTAAAGTCAGAACCGCCCAGTCAGTGTTGGAAGAACTTCTTCGTAAACAGGGAACTGTAAATTCTAAACACAAGCCTTATGTAGTTCACCGCCTGGACAGGGACACTTCTGGTGTAATGATGTTTGCACTTACAGAAGCAGCCCAGCAGAAAATTATGAATACCTGGCATAAAATGGTGACAGAACGTCTTTATCACGCTGTGGCAGAAAAAAATCCAAAAGCAAATAATTTTTCTTATGATTTATCTGATTCTGGAATTATTGATGATGATATTGCTCAGAATGCTCATAATGTAGGATTTGTTCCAAAAGCCGGAGAAGTGGACAATAAAGGTCATAAGTTTAAAACTGTACATGCAAGAACTCATTATAAGAAATTGATTACAGGTTCAAGCCATGTGCTTTTTGAACTTTCTCTGGATACAGGAAAAAAGAATCAGATTCGTGCTCATCTTGCAGCTCATGGTTATCCTCTTGCGGGAGATGAAGAACACCGTGCTCATACAGATCCGTTCCACAGGCTTTGTCTGCATGCCAGAACTCTTGAGTTTGATCATCCTTTTACAGGGGAACACCTCCTGTTTGAAGTTCCTGAGCCGGAAGAGTGGGCTTCTTATGTTCAGAAAGGTGATAAGCATCCTCAAAAGCCAGTCTGGGAAGTTCATGAAAAACCTCAAAAGGAAGAACTCCAGCTTGGTGAAAGAAAACTGACTCATAAGCAGGCTTCTCACATGGATTTTATTCAGCGTGGAAAAAATCACAGATAAAACTTTAAAAATATAAAATTCTTGTTATAATATTTAGTAATAATAAATAGATTTAAATAAAATTAAAAAAAAGGGGTTTTTGATTTTTATGAGCAAGAAAGGAAAGAAAGAAGGAAAGCTTTTTCTGACACTGGCAGGGATAATTGCTTTAGTTACAGTAGTCCTTAATGCTGCAAACATTATGATTGTTTCAAATTATACTCAAAAAGGAATTGAGGATGTACAAAAAGAGCGTTACAAAGATGTAACTAAAGGTTATGCAGGTATTATTACTAAGACCATCGAAGAATATTATGGCTGTCTTGATTTTTATACAAAATCAGAAATTGTAAAAACTCAGGATACAGAACAGATTGTAGACTGGCTTCATAGCGTAAGTAATAAACGTGATTCAAGATTTGATTATATTGCCTGGGTCGATAAGAATGCAGATTTTTATTCTGATATAGGAAATAAAACAAATATTAAAGACCGTGATTATTATAAGGCTATCATGATTGATGGAAAAGAAACTTTTGTTGATAATCCTGTAACTTCTAAGTCAACCGGAAAAACTGTAATGCATGTTTGTAAGGCTGCAAAAGTAAACGGAAAGACTGTTGGTTTCTTCTGTGCTGTAATGGGAATTCAGCAGCTTGCAATTCTTGTAGAAGATATCAACATGGGAAATGATGGTCTTGTATTACTTTTTGCTGGTGATGGAAATCTGATGGCAAAAAATGGTGCCTCAGATATGATGGCGATTGATACAGCCGCATTGGACAGTGAAGGTAAGGGAAACTTAATTAGAAACGAAACTGGCAATGGTGAGTCTGGTACTTTCTGGTCAGAAATCCCTGGAGCTGGAAATATTCTTAATGTTTATACTCCAGTTAGTCAGACAATGTGGACTCTTGTAATTCTTTTAAAAGAATCTGTTGTTAAAAGTATTGCCCTGAAGATTTCTAATTATCTGTTTATTTTTGGAGCCATTCTTGTTATCATGGTCGTTCTTGTTTCTGCACTTGTAATCTATCTTTCTATAAAGCCTCTTGGTGTAGTAGAACATGCTATTAAAGATATTGCTACTGGAAATGCAGATCTTACAAAACGTATTTCTCTTAAGGCTAATAACGAAATTGGTCGTGTGGTAGATGGATTTAATGATTTCTCTCAGAAACTTCAGACAATCATGACTTCTATTAAAGAAACAAAAGATGGTCTTGTAGAAGCCGGTTCTGTCCTTGAACAAAGTACATCTGATACTGCAGCCGCTATTACAGAAATTATTGCTAATATTGAAAGTATGGGTGGAAGTATTGGTGCTCAGACTTCAAGTGTTAATGAGACCGCAGGTGCCGTAAATCAGATTGCATCTAATATTGAATCTTTAAACAATATGATTGAATCTCAGGCTTCCGCAGTAACTCAGGCTTCTGCTGCTGTAGAAGAAATGATTGGAAATATCAATTCTGTAAGTAATTCAGTTGGACATATGGCAACTCAGTTTAAGGAACTTCAGGAAAAAGCTGTTATTGGTTTACAGATGCAGGATGATGTATCAAATAAGATTGAAGTTATTGAATCTGAATCTCAAGCTTTACAGGAAGCCAATGCTGTTATCGCAAATATTGCAGAACAGACTAATCTTCTGGCTATGAATGCTGCAATTGAAGCTGCTCATGCTGGTGAAGCTGGTAAAGGTTTCTCTGTTGTTGCAGATGAAATCCGTAAACTTTCAGAAAACTCATCTTCTCAGTCAAATTCTATTGGTAATCAGCTTAAAAAGATTATTGATTCTATTAATGAGATTGTTTCTGCTTCTGAACAGGCCCGCTCTTCATTCCAGTCTGTTTCAAATGGTATTCAGACTACAAATAATCTTGTTCAGGAAATTGCAAATTCAATGGCAGAACAGCAGGAAGGTTCACGTCAGATTTCAGAAGCTTTGAGTGCAATGAACAATTCAACTTCAGAAGTTCGTACTTCATCATATGAAATGTCTGAAGGTAATAAGGCTATTCTTGCAGAAATCCAGAAATTGCAGAATGCTACTTATACAATGAAGTCTGGAATGGATGAAATGTCAGTTGGTGCAACTCAAATCAACAGAACTGGTACTGATTTGACAAATATTGCCCGTCAGATGGAAGATTCAATTACTGCAATTGGAAAAGAAGTTGATCAGTTCAAAGTTTAATAAATATTGATAGATTTATATTTTTTCTATTGAAAACTACGGGAGTGTAGGGTATCTTACCTTTCGTAGTTTTTTTTATAGGAGCGTTTTATGCAGGGATATGTACATCAGTTGGAAAGTTTTGGTTGTGCCGATGGACCAGGAAGTCGTTTTATAATCTTCCTTTCAGGTTGTCCTTTGCGCTGTCTTTATTGCCACAATCCTGATACCTGGAATATGAAGGATGGAAAACTTTATACGGTTGAAGAACTTTTGAAAGAAGCTGAAACTTGCCGGGACTACTGGGGAAAGAAAGGTGGTATAACAGTAAGTGGTGGAGAACCTTTATTTCAGATTGATTTTCTTATTGAATTGTTTGAGGAATGTAAGAAAAGAGGAATTAATACTTGTATCGATACTGCTGGTGCTCCTTTTACAAAAGAAGGTCCCTGGTTTGAAAAGTTTCAGAGACTTATGAAAGTTACAGATATTCTTTTGATGGATATCAAGCATATAAATGAAGAAGAACATGTAAAACTTACTGGACGAACTGGAAAAAATATTCGCGAAATGTTTGCTTATCTTGATGAAATAAAAAAGCCAATCTGGATTCGTCATGTACTTGTTCCTGGTATTACAGATAATGATGAATATCTTACACAGACAAGAGATTTTATCCGCACACTCCACAACGTTGAGCGTGTTGAGATTCTTCCATATCACGGTCTTGGTGCAATGAAGTACAAGGATTTGGGAATTGATTATCCTCTTAAAGATTTAGAAAGTCCAACTGTAGAAAGAGTTCAGAATGCAAAGAAAATTCTTGAATGTGATAAATATACAAAATGGAAAGATTAGATTATGAGTAAATATTTAGATAAAGCAAAAGAAATTCGTGCAATTGTAGAACCACATCACAATTGTGCACAGTCAGTTCTGATGTCTTTTACACAGAGCCTTAATCTTGATGACCAAACCGCCTTTAAGATTGCAACAGCTTTTGGTGGAGGCATGAAGTCTGGTATTACCTGCGGAGTAATTACAGGAGGTCTTATGGTTCTGGGGCTTTTTGATGTAGATGCTCCAGAAGATACTCAGGCGCTTGTAAAATTTTTCCGTGAAAAGCATGCTCAAATGATAGATTGTGCAGACCTTCTTAAGGCCAACGCAGCCGCTGGTGGAACAAGAAAACCTCATTGTGATGCTCTTGTTTACGAGATGGTAGAGTACGTAGAAAAAGTTCTCAAAGAAAAAGGAAAAATCTAAATTTTTGTTATTTTTTTATTTCAATAAAAAATAATTGACAATGGTTTAAGAATCTTATAATATCTCGTTCGTTAGTTTTGACTAACAGGTTAGATAAGGCTAATTAGGTTCAAGTCCATTCTTTTAGCTGTCTCTTTTCTTAAGGAGGCAGCTTTTTTCTTTTATATTGAGTGAATGTTATTTTTTCGCTATAATTAATTCACTAAATTTATTTGAGGATAAAAATGATAGATAAGTGGGAAATTGTAATCGGTTGCGAAATTCATACTCAGCTTTTGA
>CAMPAL010000127.1 GCA_946631855.1 uncultured Treponema sp.
TTTCGAGGCGGTTCTGGTAAGCACCAAGGTCAGCACGCTGTTTGTTGATCTTCATTAAAGCTTCATCCAAAGTTCCGATTGCACGGTTAGCTTCGTCTGGAGTTTCCAAAGACATGATTGATTCATCACCAACATTGCGGAGACCAAGAGCCATAGCTGACATTGTTCCAATATATACCTGTGTTCTCTGATCCATGTTTGCACCAATATGGAACCACATAGAACCTGTAACAACGTTTTCACCTGTTGGGCGAGCGAAACGTCCTGTAAGCATGTTCATACCGTTGAACTGTGCTGTAGAAGCAATACGATCAACTTCTGCGATTAAAGAAGAAACTTCAACCTGGATCTGCATACGGTCTTCTGAAGAGTAGATACCGTTAGAAGACTGTACGGCCAATTCACGGATACGCTGAACGATGTCAGTTGTTTCCTGTAAATATCCTTCTGTTGTCTGAATGAAAGAAATACCATTCTGGGCGTTTGTAGAAGCCTGGTTCAAACCGCGGATCTGTGCACGCATTTTTTCAGAAACTGCGAGTCCAGAAGCGTCATCACCGGCACGATTAATTCTCATACCAGAAGAAAGTTTTTCCATTGATTTCTGCTGATTGAGGTCCTGAATTCCCTGGGAACGCTGAGCGAACATAGCACTCATATTGTGATTAATAACCATAATAATCTCCTTATATTTTAGGTTAATAATTAGATAAAACACATGGTGGGGATAAAAACATAGGGTTCAAAGAACGCAAATGCTTTTTAAAACCACGACGTGGTTTATCTTGTGGGTTTCCACCACCCTTATATTTAATGAATCGGAGAGTTAAAAAATTTGTTTAGCAAAAAATGAAAAAATTTTAAGATTTTTTTAGAAATTTTTCATAAAGAAATTGAAAAAAGAGTATAATTAAAACGTGGATTATTTATTAATGGGTGCCGCAGTTTGTGTGATTGTGGCTGTAATTTTCTGGTACATCAGATATTTTCAGAAACTTAATGCAAAAAAAAGTGTCAAAAAAACAGTTAAAAATGTAAAGTGCCCGCTTTGCAGTTCAAACTTATATGTTGGTGAAAATCTAATTTCTAAGGTTTATAGACCAATGAATGTTCCAGATCAGTTAATGACCGTCTGGGGCTGTCCTCATTGCTATCCAAAATGTGAACCGGGTTTAAAGCGTATTTGTCCTGTATGTCATAAAGAAGTTGCAGGTAATCAGAGTTTAACTGCTCGTCTTTTTAATAAGAGTCTTGGTAAAAAACATGTTCATGTGCTTGGTTGTTCTAATTGTCACAAGTCACGTGGAGATAATTAAAGGCCTTTCAAAAAATCAGCAGATTTTTTAAGATATTCAATCTGATTAGGGGCATCAAAGTGTTCTATTGCAAAATAGTCCTGATAGCCCTGTTTCTTAAGCTTTTGTACTAAATCTGCAATTGGTAGAAGTCCACCTCCAGTAGGTACACAGGCAAGCTCGGGCCCCCTGTCCTTACAGTGAACATGAACAATATAATCTTTTAATAACTCAAATGCCTCTTCTACATCTTCTTGGGAATATGCATAGTTACCCATGTCAAAAGTGTGATAAAGACCTGGCACGTTCTTAAACCACCACAGTAATTGCAACATATGTGAACAGGGCGAGGTCCAATAATCATAATCTTCAAAAGTGACAAGAACATTTGTTTTTTGAGCATACTTACAGATTTGCACTAAAGAATTTTTAGCCCTTTGAACAGCCTGATTTTTCTCCATCAATTTTGCTACATTTTCATAGTTTAAGGCATTGTCAAACTGATGGGCCTGGTCCTGCTCAAAATAACCTGGAATGATTAAGATTCGGCGGGCTCCTGTTTGTTCTGCAAAATCTATGTGTTTTTTTGCACTTTCTATATCATTCTTGTTCAAAAGATCATGGGTTTCGTAAATACAAGAAATTTCAAGACCGGCATCCTTCAAAAGAAATAAAGTTTCTTCATGTTCCTGTAAATATTTTAGATTGATTTCAACAGCGGAAATACCACATGCTTTTACATAATTCAGAAGCTCTGGTAGTTCTTTTTTGCTCTGTTCTTTTGCCTGTAAAATATGGTCATAAAAAGTGGAAATTATCATTTTACCTCGGTGCAGTTTAAGGGACTGTTTTTATGGTTTGGATTGTAGCACCAGTCTGCTGCATTTTTTATAAGTTTACGGATGTTTTCGTTGTAGTAGTTTGGGTATTCTTCGTGTCCTGGTTGCAGATAAAAGATTTTGCCAAGTCCTCGAGTCCAGGTGCAGGCCGCTCTAAAAACCTGTCCGCCAGAAAAACTTGCTGTGTAAATTACATCATCAGGTTTGGGAATATCAAAAAACTCTCCGTACATTTCTTCTTTTTCTAATTCAAAAAATTCTGGAAGTCCATTGGCAATTGGGTGTGTAGGACATGTGCACCAGAGTTTTTCGGAATGATTGTTCTGCCATTTCAAAGACATGGAAGTTCCCAAAAGCAGTTTCATAGGCTTTGAAAAATGGGCTGAGTGCAGGCCGATAAAGCCCATTCCACCTAAAACATGGTTACGAATCCTCTGAGCAACCTGGTCAGAAAATTCTTCCTGTTTGGCATGACTCCAGTAAAGCAAAACATCTGTATCATCTAAAAGCTGATCTGTAAGACCGTGTTCTTTATCTTCAAATGTTGCTGTTCTAACTTTGTACTGGTCTTCTGGAAAAATAGTTTTAAGGCAGCCATGTATTCCCTGAGGGTATATCTTTCTTATTCCTTCGTATTCCTGTTCGTGTACATATTCATTGTAAATCGTAATCTTTATCATATTTTTATTATAACGGATTTTTTTTGCTTTCAAAGGCCTTATTCTAAATCCTTGTAAGAGACCATATTTTTCTATAAAATACAGATTATGAATATAATCGTAGTAGGTAGTGGTGGTCGTGAGCACACCATCTGCTGGAAATTAGCCCAGAGCTCAGTTGTTGATAAAGTTATTGTTGTACCAGGTAATGGTGGAACTGCTTACGAAGAAAAGTGTGTAAACATTGATCCAAAAGCTTGTGATTATATTGCAGAGGGTGAAAATCCTTATGTTGCAATTGCCAAGCATGAAAATTGTCGTATGGCTGTAATTGGACCTGAAGATCCTTTGGCAGAAGGCCTGGCAGATGAATTCTGGAAGGCTGATATTCCTTGTGTTGGTCCTAAAAAGGCTGGTGCTCAGCTTGAAGCCAGTAAAGATCTTTCTAAAGCATTCATGAAGAAATATGGCGTTGCTTGTGCTGCCAGTGAAACTTTTACTTCTAAAGATGCTGCCTGCGAATATGTAAAGAAACATGGTGCTCCAATCGTTATTAAAGCTGATGGATTGGCTGCTGGAAAGGGCGTTGTAGTTGCTGCTACTGTAGAAGAAGCTCTTGCTGCTGTTGAAGATTTGATGGAAAGCGGAAGAGTTGGAAGTGCCGGTAAAAAACTTGTTATTGAAGATTATCTTGAAGGTGTAGAAATTTCAGTTTTAGCTGCCGTTTCTGTTACTCCAGAATATGCTCTTAGTGGAAATGCAACAATTAAAGCATTCCAGCCTGCACGCGATCATAAACGTCTTATGGATGGAGCAAAAGGACCTAACACTGGTGGAATGGGAGCAGTTTCTCCTCTTGATGATGTTACTCCAGCAATTATGGCTCAGTTCTCTAAAGATATTCTTGAACCAACTTTGAACGGTCTTATTAAAGAGAAGTTTGATTATCGCGGATTTATCTTCTTTGGTGTTATGCTTACTAAAAATGGTCCAAAACTTCTTGAATACAATGTTCGTCTTGGTGATCCAGAAACTCAGGCTGTTCTTCCTTTAATGGATTTTGACTTTGCAAATATGTGTACTGCAATTTTGAACGGTACATTGAAAAATTTTGAAATGAAGTGGAAGCCTGGATACCAGGTTGCGCCAGTTGTTGTAAGTGGTGGATATCCTGGAGAATATAAAAAGGGATGTGAAATCACCTTTAACGAAAACTTACTTAATGCAAGTGGAGCAAAAGTTTTTGTTGCAGGAGCTGTTGCAGGACGTAGAAACCGTAAGGACCTTCTTACAAGTGGTGGACGTGTTCTTGCATGTTCTGCTTATGGAAAGACTTTTAAGGAAGCATGGGAAAGTGCTTACCAGGGGGTAAGTGCCGTTAAGTTTGAAGGTGCTTTCTACCGCAAGGATATTGGTCTTCCTGGAGCTGCAGAAAGCGGAAAACTATAATCAGACTTTGTGTATAAAAAAAGCTGTCCTTTCGGGACAGCTTTTTTTGTTAGAGGTATTTTAGGAGTTCTGAGCGGCTTGAATCGAGTCGTTCATCACTTAATCCAAAATCCATCTGACGGAAACTCCAGGCTGAACGACCAATTCCGTATTTGTTGAAAATGCTGGAAATAAGCCGGTACCATTCAAGAGTATCTTTTGTAGAAGCTTTATCGATAACTCCATATTCACCACAGTACAGTCTTACATTGCGTTTTTCTGCAGTTTCTATTGCTTCGGCAAAAATTGTTTCAAAATAGTTCTCGTCGATTGTAGCGTCTGAAGAGAAGGCTGAGAAAACTGTACCAATCTGGCCAACTTTTGCTTCTGTCATTTTAATGTAGTCTGCAAATGTTGATTTTAGAGGGAATCTGAAATCTGGATTCATTTTTGGACCAACCCAAGGTGCTCCCTGATGTGTAAAAAGCAAAGGATCGTAACAGTGGAAATTGTAAACGATATTTTCATCATATGGAGGATCCAGGTCTTTTACAGATGCAACAGAATTGTTCCAGTAACTTCCAACCAGAATTTTTACATCAGGACTAATAGCTCTGATTCTCTGGATACAATTTTTAGCGATTGCATTCCATTTTTTGCAGAAGGCCTGATCTGTAACTTCATTCAGTAATTCGAAACAGATTTCATTTTTACTATCTTTGAAAAAATCTGCAAAGTTTGCAGCTAATCTTTCCCAGAGTTTGTAAAAACGTTCCTGATAATCAGGGTTGTCAAAAAATCCTGCTTCTTTTTCTCCAGCATCAAAGGAATATCCTGCTGTTTTGTGGAGGTCAAGAATCATGTTAAGATTGTTATTTTTACACCAGGTAGCAGCCTTTCTGATTCTTTCAAAACCTTCTTCGAGTGGTGTGCCATTATCAGTTTCTACAAGATTATAGTCGATTGGAAGTCTGATGTGATCGAGCCCCCAGCTTTTGATTGTTTTAAAATCTTCTTCTTTGATGAAGTTGTCATATCTTTCTTTTGTGTGATTACACTGAGAGTACCAGCCGCCCAGGTTTACACCATGCATAAATCCTTCGAATTTAATCATAATTACCTCGTAATAATTACTGTACTGAATAAAGCAGGTTTTCATAACTTGGGTAAGGCATGTATTCTTCACCAAGCATTGATTCAATTTTATCTGCCACACTTCGGAGATCTTCCATAGCAGGAATAACTTCTTTTGCATAAGAATGAGCTTTCTGCATTAAATCAGTTATTTGATTTGTATTTTCATGTTTTGCAGAAAGAGCTTTTTCTTTTTCAAACAGGCTTTCAAAAAGGGATGTAAGATCATCTTTGAATTTCTGAGAATTTGCTGTGAATAACGCCCCAAGTTTTGACTGTGTATCAGCAAGGAGATTCAAATATTTTGTAGTAGCAGGAATTATATCTTTGTAAACCATTTCAGACATTGTGTTTGCTTCGATGTTAATAACCTGACAGTATTTTTCCAGTTTGATATCGTAATGACTCTTCATTTCTTCGGCAGTGTAAATGCCGAGGCGGGTGAATAGATCTATATTTTTCTTATCAAGATAATGTTCAATTGCTTTTGGAGTTGTACGGTAGTTTTTAAGACCACGACGTTCTGCCTCTTCAATCCATTCTTTTCCATATCCGTTTCCGTTGAAAAGAATTCGCCAGTGAGCAGTAATTTCACGTTTGATGAGTTTCTGCATATCGTTGTTGAAATCTTTTGACTGTTCAAGTTCATCTGCAAAGGCACGAAGAGAGTCTGCGAGAATTGCATTTAAGATTGTATTTGGACCACTTATTGAAAGAGAACTTCCAACTGAGCGGAATTCAAAACGATTTCCTGTAAATGCGAAAGGAGAGGTTCTGTTGCGGTCGGTAGAGTCTTTTGGAATTGGAGGAAGTACATCTGCTCCAATTGTCATTTTTCCACCCTTGTTTCCGTTGTAATCAGTTCCATCTTTTATAGCTTTGAGAACGGCATCAAGTTCATCACCAACATAAATTGAGATGATTGCAGGAGGTGCTTCATTTGCTCCGAGACGATGATCGTTTCCGGCTGATGCAACTGAATAGCGGAGGAGGTCCTGATTTTCATCTACAGCTTTGATTACGGCAGTAAGGAAAAGGAGGAACTGAGCATTGTCGCGTGGAGTTTTTCCTGGAGAGAAAAGGTTTTCTCCAAGATCGGTTGCAATTGACCAGTTGTTGTGTTTTCCGCTTCCGTTTACACCTTCGAATGGTTTTTCATGCAGAAGACAGATAAGACCGTGTCGTCTTGCAACTTTTTTCATAATCTCCATTGTCAGCTGATTCTGGTCTGCGGCAAGGTTACTTGTAGTAAAGATTGGAGCCATTTCGTGCTGAGCTGGAGCAACTTCGTTATGTTCAGTTTTACAGTAAATACCAAGCTTCCACAGTTCTTCGTTTAAGTCTTCCATGTATTTTATTACACGAGGTTTGATTGCGGCGAAGTACTGATCGTCCATTTCCTGGCCTTTTACAGGGCGTGCACCAAAAAGGGTACGACCGCACATTT
>CAMPAL010000128.1 GCA_946631855.1 uncultured Treponema sp.
TAAATGAAAACCTTATGATTGAAGGAGCAGCTTTTGGTACTTGTGGCTGGGATTCTAATGTTTATGATGGCGGCGTTATAGAATGGGACGGAAAAGATTATGCTGTTGCCGGCTGGAATGTAAAAGGCGTAGACTTTTCAAAATATAAAAAAATCCGCATAGAATTATCACCAGAATCAACAAATCTTCCTCTTGTGCTCAGATTTGCCCAGAATAATGGAAAATGCGGTAAACATTTTTATCCGGTTGCTCCAAATATTCTTGAGGCTAAGCTTGATGGTAGTGATTATGATACAATTTCTGAAAATGAAAAATGGGATGATTCCCTTGGCATTGAAGAAATAAATGTTCGTTTAATGGGTGCAAAAGCTGTAAAAGCTGGCGACAGAACAATTATAAAATCAGTTACTTTATTAAAAGAGGATAATGAAATTCCTCAGCCAGAAAGTCTTATTTTGAACGGTGCAAAACTTGGTTCAAAGAAAGAGCGTGCATGGCTGGACGAAAACTTTGCAATCAACTGGAATAATGCAAAAACTGAATACTATATGTGTGGCTGGAAGCTTGAAAAACTTGATGGCGATATTCTTGAAATTAAAGTAACTTCTACAGATGTTCCATTGAAGTTAAGAATTCGTGAATATGCAAACAAGAATGAATCCAGCTGGTTAGATGATGGTACTCACATTTTCCGCATTAATCTTAAAAACAAGAAACAGGAAAGCAGAGGCAGCTGGAAGGCGTCTGAATGGGATAAAAATACAAAAGCCTTTGATTTTTCACAGGGCTGCGAAATTGTTCTGGAACCTGTAAATGGAATTTTCAAGGATGGTAAAAAGACTGTTGTTGAATACATTAAAGTAGAATAATTTTACTGGGGATGACTCTTAAGTCCGGTCATCCCCTTTTTTTAGGATTTTTGCCAACTGACAATATGGACTTTATCTATACTCAAAGCATTTTTTCTAGGTTTAAGTGAATAATCCACCACCTTTCCGTTTTCCCATTCAAAATCAATAGAATATCCACCCTTTATTGCAAGTCCCCGAACAGATCCAGTCTGCCAGGCAGATTCGGAAGGTAAAGCCGGCAATAATTTTACACAAACTCCTCCATCATCATCCATCTCACTTTGAACCAGAAGACGAAGAATGCCTGCAAGAGCCCCAAAGTTTCCGTCAATCTGGAAAGGAGGATGATTATCAAGCAGATTTGGCAAGGTAGAATGACTGAAAAGTTTTGTAATTGCCTCCAGTGCTTCATCACCCTGCTGTAACTGTGCCCTGAAATTTATAATCCAGGCCTGACTCCAGCCGGTGTGCCCTCCACCATTTTCAAGACGTTTCTTTAAGGTCTTTTTTGCAGCTTCAGCAAGTTCCGGATTTTTTTCAAGAGAAATAGAATGACCAGGATAAAGTCCATACAAATGACTGATATGTCTGTGACCAGGTTCAACTTCAGGAACTTCTGTATTCCATTCCATCAAAGAACCATCTTTATTTAATTCAGGCTTTTTCAAATGCTTCAAAACATAATCAAAAGCTTCAAAATCAGCCTCTTTATACGATTTACCCTTATCATCACAAACTTCATTTCCAAGGATTTTCCGGGACTTCTGAACAAAAGTAAATAAATCTGTCAGAATCATATTGTCCATTTCACAGCCTTCTGTAAAAGCACCAACCTGACCCGCTTTTGTAACATAAGAATTTTCTGGCGAAACTGAAGGATTAATCACAAGATAAGGCTTTCCATCAGAAGCAGTAAGATCGCAAGGCTGGAGAAAATCGACAAAGAAAAGACATGCTTCATGCATCAAATAATAATAACGCTTAAGAAAATCCTTATTCTGAGTATATTCAAAATGTTCCCAGATATGAGTTGCAAGCCAGGCAGCACCCAAAACCCAATAAGTTCCAGGTAACCAGTTATCCTGAGGAGCGGCATCCCCCCAGAAATCAAGATTATGATGAATAACATAACCACGGCAACCATACATTTTCTGGGCAACTTCAAGGCCACGCTTATAAGCCCTTTCAAGCAGAGTAAAAAGCGGAAGTTCACACTCGCTAAGACTTGTCATATTAACAGGCCAGTAATTCATTTCTGTATTAATATTTACTGTATACTTACTGCCCCATGGCGGATCCATATAAGAATTCCAAAGTCCCTGAAGAGTCAAAGGCAATTGTCCTGGAACTCTGCTGCCAGAAATTAAAAGATAGCGGGAAAAGTTTGCATAAAGATTTACCAGATTTACATTGTCCACCGCCGCAGATTTTAACAAGTCTGGAGTTGGCAGGGAAGTTTCTTTATCATCATCGCCAATTTTTAACTCCATACGGTCCCAGTAAGATTTATATTCCACCAGATGCCAGCCAAGATAATCCTCAGCCGCTACAGAAAGACCTTTTTTATTTACATAAGAGCGAACATCCAGAAGATTCGCCTTACACTCTTTTGCCCAGTAATTTTTCTTTATGGATTTTTCATAATCTTTTTTTGTAAGAATTTTTTTATTCCACTTCCAGGCTCTTATATCAATATAAAAAAGAACTTCATCGCAAGCCTGACCAGTCAAACAAAAACCTGTAGTTCCAACTTGTCCACCAGCGGAAGAAACCCCTGCCCCAACGCAAAATGGAATTCCATGTGCATCTTCAAGGAAAATAAAGCCATCTTCTGCACGAATGTTATCAACCCAAATACCCCGGTCCAGATAGGCACGGAAATTTATTTTTCCTTTCTGATCTGCAGTAACATGCATAAAAATCATATCATCAATTGCAGAAATCCAAGTACGGCGGGGAAAATGCACGCCTTCATCATCTTCATAAGTGATTATGGTAGAAGCCTCTGATAAATCCAAAACAGACTGATAAGTATCAAGACACTTCTGAACTTTTTTATGCTGAAGAGGAAAACCACACTCAATTCCATAATTTTTATCAGCAAAAAAGTCCACACGGAATTCTCCGGCGGTCTGGTAAACTCTTTCATTAAAACAAGTTCCACTCAAAGTTTGAAAGCCCAATTCCTGAGCTTCGTTTACCTTACCCTCTTTTATAAGCTGCCTGATTTTTGGAAGATATTTTTGAGTATCAGGATTAATTCGGTCAATTGGACCACCAGACCAGATTCCTTCTTCATTCAACTGTAAAATATCATTATTTGGATCAGCCTTTTGCATAAGTCCAAGACGACCATTTCCTAGAGGCAGAAAAGATTCCCAATTTTCAGGAACTTTATCAAATACAATCTTATCGTTCATTTAAATACTTATACTCCATTTAACGATTTGGGAATTCAAAGGTTTTCATTATACCTTTTCCCTTAACATCAATACTCTCTTCTTTTAGATTTAATGTATACCCATGAGATTTAATCAAATTTACGACAGATTCAGTCATTCTGATATGACCAGGTGAACAGTTACTTTCCATACGACTTGCAACATTTACAGTATCACCCCAAATATCATAAATAAACTTATTTTTTCCAATGATACCCGCAATTACAGGTCCAGAATTTAAACCAATACGGATTCTAAATTTAATCTTTGAAGTTTTGTTGTATTCTGCAAGATCCTTATGCATTTGTATTGCAAACTTAAGCATTGTTTCTGCATGACGCTTGTTTGGTGAAGGAACTCCACAGGCAGCCATATAGGCATCACCAATAGTCTTAATTTTTTCAACACCAAGTTTTTTTGCAGAATCATCAAAACGCTGAATAAGAGCATTCAGGGCTTCTACAATTTCTGTAGCAGAATGATTACTTGTTGTTTTAGTAAAACTGACAATATCAGAAAAAAGAACTGTAACGCTGTCAAAACTATCAGCTATGGTTCCATAATCCCCCATACCTTTTGCTTTAAGTCTCTGTGCAATTGATGCAGGAATAATGTTTTGAAGGAGACGATCCGACTCATCCTTAGCCATCTGAAGTTCAACCGTGGCCATCTGGATTTTTGTTTCAAGCTGAATCTGACGTTTTTTATCAGTACGAATAACGACAATAAAAACAATTGCAATAATTATGATGATAAGGCCAGCAACAATCAGCCAGAACCAGACATGCTCATAAAAATATGCCTTCTGAATAAGTCTTACAGAAGCAAACCTTTCTGAATAAAGACCATCTGCATTCTGACATCCAACATAAAAAGTATAGCGACCAGGCTTAAGCTTGGTGAAAGAAGCTACACGACTGGCAGTAAGTTCTGAATAAGTTTCATCAAAACCATCAAGTTTGTACTGGAAACGGGTTCTTTCACTCGAAGTATAACTAAGTCCTGTATATTTAATATTAATATGACGGGCATCAGGAGGAATGATGATAGAAGTATTTGCCAGATCATTATAAACAACATCATCCACCTGAACCTGAACAATCTGAGAAATTGGAAGAACATTTGACGCTTTATTTCGCACTGGATCATAAACAGCAAAACCATCAGACATGGTGAACCATACACATCCATGCTTATCAATCATACTCAAAGAGGTGGAGTTTGGTCCGTTAGATTTTAATCCATCATTCAAATTATAGAATTTACAGTCCAGATGACTTTTTTTACCATCTGCAATTTCAAGCATAGATGTATAATCAACAGATGCAATTCCACGATTACTTACCAGCCAGACATTATTATTGTGATCTATCATCATCTGAAATTCAGAATCAGTTCCAAGCCCATGAGAAGAATTATAATTAAAGAATTTCATTGGTTTTGTAGTATCAAGAATATCTTCGGCAGTACCTGAATATCGGGAAATACCAGAGCCTGTACAAATCCAGTAGAAACCGTTTTCATCCTTATGAATTTTAAAGATGATATTACCAGCTAATCCGTTATCAACATTCAGTTTTCTAAAGATTTTTTTATCTTTTATAAGATACACTCCATCCCCATCAGTTCCAACCCAGATAATTCCATCATCATCCTCATAAATCCACATAATATACTCACATTCCAGTCCATCTTTTAGAGTATAACTATAGATTTGATTATCAGGACTGATAGTAGCAAGACCAGTCGTTGTACCTACATAATAATCTCCATTCTGAGCCTGAATCGAAACACGAGTTTTATTACCAGGAAGCCCGTCTTCGGTAGTCCATGATTGAATTTTACCATCTTTATAAACAACCATAGCAGGTTTTGAATAACAATTTACAAGAATTGCACCATCATGACCTAATCCAACATGTCTTACACGAATTCCTTCACAATAAGTGGTTAAATCATTTGTAACTTCGACTTCATTTTTATAACAGTGGAGTCCACTTGCAGTTCCAACCCAGACAAGACCTTCGCTATCTTCACAGATTGCATTAACGGCAGAATCCAGATTATTCATTCTGAATTTACCAAGACTAATTTTTCCAATACCAGAAGAATCAGTTGCAACCCAGATATTTCCTTCTCTATCACCAATAATTTTATTTATAGAAGAATTAGAAACTGCAAGATTTTCATCATAAACAGAGAAATGAGCATCTCTATATAAAACGAGTCCTTTTTCAGTACCAAACCAGAGGGCCCCTTCATTATCACAATAAATTGTATTTGTAGGAATTGTATCAAGGATAGTTCCAGATTCTACTTTTGAAACTTCTCCGTTATGCATTTTGATAATACCATCAGTATTAAGTGCAATCCAATAATTTCCGTTTTTATCCTGAGTAATACAGGTTGGAACGTACTCTCCCAAAAAATCAAGTTCCTTTACATGATGAAAAGCAGCATCTGTATAAATATAAAGTCCGTTTACTTCATTTGTAATCATCCAGATTCTGTTAGCTGTATCAATATAAAGAGATTCAATAATGATATGAGCAACATCTTCACCATTTTCGAATTTAGGATGGACAACCTGATCTTCAGAATTTATATAAACCAGCCCAGCCGAAGTACCTACCCAAATATTTTTATAACGATCTTCGGCAAAACATCTTACCGAATTACTAGGAAGACCATTTTCGGTGGAGATATGTTCCAGTGTGTGATATTTTGTTATTCGCTGAACACCTTCTCCATTAGAACCAATCCACATACCATTTCTGGAATCTTCAAAAACACAACGGGCAGAAATAAATGATAATTTAGGATCTGTATATTTATTTGTAGCTATAAATTCAAAACCATCAAATTTGATAAGACTTTCATAAGTACCTAAATATAAATATCCATCCTGAGATTGCATTATATCTGATACAACATTTCCAGGAAGTCCATCTACAGAAGTCCAAACTCTGGTAACATAATTATTGAAATTAGAAAATTGTGCATTAAGACAAACAGAGATATAAACAAGAAGTGATACAAATAAAATTTTTTTCTTCATGAATAAAATTGTATAATAATTTAGTTAAATAAAAAAGCCTGGCAGCTATCTACATTTTGCTTCGCAAAAGCTCGCGCTCTGCCATACCGTCAGTTCTTTGGCCATAACTTACTTAAAAAACAGTTTTCTAGTTCACAGACGCACAATGTGCTTACCGAGTTTTGTAAACAAAACTCGCGCTCTATGATTCAATCTGTTAAATAAAAAAAAGCCTGGCAGCTATCTACTTTCCTACGTTCAATGCTTGCTTCGCAATCATCGAACTACCGAGTTTTGCTTCGCAAAAGCTCGCGCTCCGCCATTCCGTCAATTCTTTTGCCACAGCTTCCTTAAAAACCAGTTTTCTAGTTCTCACTGCTCTTTAGCGGGATTTTTCTAATTAATTAAATGATTTAAACAAAAAAAAGCCTGGCAGCTATCTACTTTCCTACGTTCAATGC
>CAMPAL010000129.1 GCA_946631855.1 uncultured Treponema sp.
AGTTTCTTTACATTAAAATCAACTTTTTCAAGAGCTTTTGGAGTATAATCCTGACTTACTTTAAATTCTGTTTTTGGTTCTTCTTCTGTGTAAGAATTTTCAAGCTGAAGAGTTTCTTCCACCCCAGTTTTCTCTGCCTCTTTATCAGCCTTTTTTTCTACAGGAATACCATAAACATATTCCATTCCTAAAGGAGAAGCTCCATCAACTGCAAATGCAAGATAATAAACAATCTTACATGTTTCATCAGGAAGAAGTCTAACTTCAGGCCAGATTGCACCAACAGCAGAGTTGTTATAAGAAAGAACAGTATCAAAAGATCTGTAAGAGGTCATTCCAGGCTCCCAGGAACTTGTATCCAGAGTTGAATAATTTGCCAGGGCCAGAAGTTCAGGCTGAGTTGCATCTCCACCGTTAAAAAGCATCTGCATTACTGCTGAATTATTTTTTGAAAGGAAGTAGTTCTGATTTTTCAGATTTCTATAAAGCACTTCGTTTTTTACAGGAATATTGTCTGCCGAATAAAAATGAATATCTGTTTTTTCACCAAGAACTGTATCAATTATCTGCTTAAGAGAAAAATCTGTCCTTTTCTTTGCGAGATTTTTTATAGTTACAGTTGTTTTTATCATATCTAAATCGCTGTCTTCTGCAGATTTAATACAATCCATATTAAGATTTACATGTGCCACTGACGGAATATCATAATCAATACTTACACCATTTTCATTTCTGGTTACAGAAGTATTAACATTTGATGCTGCCATAAGTTTATAAATCTTGCTGTTCATTTTCAGATAAAGACAGGTCGATGTATATTCATTACCAGTACTTGTAACAGGAATCAGTTTTTCATCTTTATTTACAACGGCAATATTATAAGTTCCAAGATTAGGCTTAACCTTTATTCTGATAAGGCCATTTTTTGAAGTAACTTCCTTACCTGAAGAAACCTCCTGCGGACCATTATCTTTTTTTTCTTTTTTAGCTTCAGCTTCAGTCTTTTTTGCTTCTTTTTCCGCTTTTTTTGCTTCATCAGTAGTACCACATGCTGTAAAAGACAAAACAAGAGCAAGCAGAAGGCCTGTAAAAACTATTTTTTTCATTGATTTTTTTCCTCAAGTATACGCTGTGCTTCCAGAGCCTTTGCCTTAAGCTTTTTCAAGGTTTCCTGAGTTTCATCATAAGGTTCAGGATTTGGCACATCTACATCAACTTTCTTAGCTGATGCATTTGAAATTTCTGAACGCAGGGCTGCTAACTGAGCTTCCAGATCAGACACCTGTCTTTCAAGTTCTTCATTTCGAGACTGAGATTCTACCAGTCTCTGTCTTGTATTGTTAATTGATTCAGAATTATAAAGACGGAGCTGTTTTTCATAATCTTCCTTTGCCGAAAGATATTCTTCTCCAGTCTGTTTCAAAAGATATATGAGTTTTTCTTCTCTTGAACGCTGATTGATTGTATCAATTCTGTACTGAGCTGCAGGTGCCTTTCCTGATTCAGGATAATCATCAACTATTTTCTGATAGATAACCTTAGCATCATCATATTTATATCCTGCAAAAAGAGATTCTCCTATATAAAACAAGGCATAGGAATACATCTCATCATTTTCATACTGATGACAGAAATCACTTAAAGTTATGATTGATTTATCGTATTCACCAAGATTAAAAAGCACCTTACCCTTCTGATAGGTAATTCTTGGCGAATAAATTGAATCCGGGAAAGTTTCCAGATACAAATTGCAGTCATCCAGAGCGCCCTTATTATCACCATCATTAACTTCTGCTGAAATCAACATATAGTAAGCATCTGGATTAATATTTTCCGGATATGAAACGGCTTTTTTGAGCATAAACTTTGCAGATGCCCAGTCGCCCTGAGAATAAGATTTACAGCCTTCTACAAAAGCCCTGCTTGCAGATTCTGATGAAAATCCGAAAAAAGAAAAAGAACAGAACAAAACTGCAATTGAAAAAATTTTCTTCATAAAAAAAACTATCTCCAATTAAGTGTGTCATTGAAAAAAGCAGAACCAGAAACAATCACATCTGCTCCTGCATCCTTTACAGAAGACAAAGTTTCTGCATTGACTCCACCGTCCACCTCGATAAGGTAATTATAACCTTTTTCTTCGCGGATTTTTTTCAATTCGACAACTTTCTTTACACATGATGGAATAATTTTCTGCCCACCCCAGCCAGGATTGACAGTCATAATCAGTATAATATCGGCAGATTCCAGCAATTCCGACAGTGCAGAAACAGGAGTTCCAGGATTTATAGCAACCCCGGCTTTTTTTCCGCAGTCATGAATCATCTGAATTACTCTGTGAGGATGATTTGTGGCTTCCAGATGAAAATCTATCCAGTCTGCACCAGCATCGGCAAAAGACTTAATCTGATCTTCTGGAAAATTAACCATAAGATGCACGTCAAAAGGCAGCTTTGTAAGCTTTCTGATAGAACGAATTACAGGCTGTCCATAAGTTATTTCAGGAACGAACTGACCGTCCATAACATCAATGTGAACTACCTGACCATTTTTTTCTTCAATTTGTTTAATTGCCTTCTCAAGACTGCTAAAGTCAGCAGACAAAAGAGATGGTGCTAAAGCAGGACTTTTCATACTCTTTAAAAATACCAAATAAAATCAGAATTTACAACATTTTACATGCTCTATTATAGAATAATCTAACTCAATTACAAAAAAATATTTTCTTAAATAAAAAAATTACTTGACATATCAAATTGTTAGTTGTATAAACTTTGTTCCAATTTTTCCAAATTCTCATAAACTTTATTGACTAAGGCTCCCTTCTTCTATAAAATTAAAATAGTCATTATGGAGATTCATACCGCAGAGAAATTAAAGGAAGTCCTGAACTTTTTACGAGAAGGAAATCCTTTTGAGGCACAAGAAATTATAAGACCTCTCTTTGAAACCGATTTGGAATCAAAAGAACTTATATATACAAATAAGTGTTGTATCTATTGGATTGACTCTATAAACAGACTAAGAGCAATTGAAGACCCTTACGAACGAAGTGACAGTATTTTGTCTGACTGGAAAAGTTTTCAATCTTATATTTCACGGGAAAAAGCACCTTACGAGCCTGCTTTTTTTGCTGTTCAACAGGGATACTTTTCAAATGCTCTACAGAATTTCACAAAGTTATTAGATGATGGTGACGCTTACCAGAAAGCCGAAATCTACAAAAAAACAGGAATCTGTTACAAGAAACTTGGAGATTTCGAACAGGCAAGAGTCTACCTGACAGAAGCAAACAATATTTATCCAAAATTATCCTCAATTCTTGCGGAAATGGCGGACTGCTACTCACTTTGTGGAAAAGATAAAGCTGGAAAAGTATTGTTCAGGGAAGCATTTTTTGCAGACCCGGCTAGTATAGACCTGGATCTTCTTGATTCGGAACTGATTAAATGCCTTATTGAAAAGACAAAGAGCAAGGGCTATTCAGGAAGATCTCTTCAGTACTGGATTCCTGTTTATGGAGTACTTACTGGAGTTTTAAACATCAAAAGGGAATTAACTTCTCAGGAAGTTGCCCGTTTAAGAAAAGACATTTATGCAATGGAAATGGAATACAAAGATCCTTCTTGCGACAAAGAGATTCTGGTTCCTCACCTGCTTAACTGTTATTTCTGGTTAGTGGATCATTATGACCTGGCGAGAGAAAATCCAGCCAAGGTAAATGAGGTTTTATTAAAGATTAAAATTTTGGATTCATCTGTATACGAAGCGTATATAAAATAGCAAGGAGATTTAATATGGCAGATTTGATTCAGTCAGTTCAGGACATGCTTAAAGAAGAGACTTGGACTCGTGCAACTATCAGTAATTACACAGAGACAAATCTTAAAGAGCTGGCAAACATCGTAGAGAAAGCTCACAGTGAAAACTGCGTAAAGGAACTTTATTCAATCTGTGAAGAACAGCTTTCACATTCAAAGGACAGTATTATTGCCCTCTATATCTGCGGTATTTTAGACTTGCAGAAAGGTTCTCTTGATAATTCGAACCTTGTAACTCTTGTTGATATTTTCCAGAAAAACAAGAAAGACAATGTTGTAACATATTTGTGCGAAAGTATTCTTAATGACGACCCAAATAACAAATTTGCACTTAGAACACTTGCTGACGGTTATCTTGCAGAAGGAAACAGCAAAGTTTGGGAACTCTATGAAACAATCGTAAAGATTGATTATGAAGAAGCTGACCTCGCAAAAATTCTTGCTGAACATTTTGAAGCTGAAGGAGATTCTGAAACTGCTATCAGCTATTACAAAAAAGCAATTCTCCGCTACATCAACATTGGAAACTACAATGCTGTAAAAGAAATGTGGTCAAAACTTGTTCAGAATATTCCTCAGGAAATCGACTTCTTCCAGCTTGTCAGAAGAAAGATTTCTAAAACTTTCGGTGATATTAAAACTACAACTTTGATGCAGGAACTTTATAACTGGTATAAAGACAATGCAACAAAAGAAAACGGATACTGGGATACAGCAATCTTAATTCTCAAACAGAATCTTGAAGTTGAACCAAAAGACAACTGGGCAAGAAAAGAAATTGCAGACTGCTATCGCGGAAAATATTCAGATCACTCACATCTTGAAGACTATATCCGTTCTTCAAACCTTGCTCAGAGCTACAGAAACGTATTCGAAGCTATCAACGATTTTGAAAAACACATTGCTTTTGATAAAGGATGTTATGTATTCCACAGAAACTGGGGCGTTGGTATTATCAAAAAGCTTGAACAGGACACTCTCACAATCAATTTTGGTAGAGTTGCCGGCATCAAACAGATGAAACTTTCTATGGCAGTTACAGCCCTCAAACCACTTGCAAAAGATCATATCTGGGTTAAAAAAGCCACAATGAAGAAAGAAGATCTTTTGAAAGAAGTTAAAGAAAACAAAACTGAAACTCTTAAAATTATCATCAAGAGTTTTGATAACAACTGTGACTTCAAGAGAATTAAGGCAGAACTCGTACCTTCTATTCTTACACCAGGTGAATGGACTTCCTGGAACACAGCAGCAAAGAAAATCCTTGAATCTGATTCAAGCTTTGGTGTAAATCCAAATGATATTTCTATGTATACAGTTCGTGAAGGAAACATTACTCCTGAAGAAAAACTTTCAAACGAATTCAAAGCTCAGAAACAGTTCTTTGCACGTGCAGATATCCTTATGAAATTCTTCGAAAGCGATATCACAGATACTTCAAGTGAACTTTTTGCTGAAATGTACACATATTTCACAGGCTATCTCAAGAATATTTCAAAAGTTACAGAACAGGTACTTGCATCTTACCTTATTGTAAAACACATTGGTGCTATCAATAAGCAGCTTGCTTTCCCTGTAAAAGAAACTTTTGCAGAAATCTACAGCAAGATTGAAAATCCAAAAGAAATTTACGAAGCTCTTAAAGATACAAAAAATACACACCTCCGCAGTGAATTCTTACAGAGTATCAAGATGCTTCCTAACTGGAATGAAGAATACATCCGCCTCTTCCCTATCGTTCTTAATGAAAAACTCATTGATGATTTAATCAAAGAAGGATACAAAGATGATGTTCAGAAACTCGTAAAAACAGCTTTCGAACAGTACAAAGATTACCGCGAAACAGTTCTCTTCTTCTTCAAGGAAGATCAGGATAAGGACTGGTTCAAAGAAGCAGGTATTTCTTATGAAAAACAGTTGATTACACTTATTAATATCATTGAACTTACATTCCGTGAGATTAATAACCATGTTAATTCAACAGAAAACAAGAAGATTAACAAAAACGCAACTCTCCTCCTCTTTAAGGATGATGCTTTGTTCAACTACATCTTCTCTAAAGACGAAGCTACAGTTAAAAAGATGTATACTCTTCTTGATGATATTGCTGACATTGATCCTTCTTACAAAGCTCAGGCACGCGGTAAGATTCTTGAAAAATACCCAGACTTTAAGTTCCGTGTATCTGAAGAAAAGGCTACTCAGCCAAAGGGTATGATTGTAACTGCAAAGAAACTCAAGGAAAAGAAAGAAGAAGCAGAACATATCCAGAACGTAGATCTTCCTGCAAATGCAATCGAAGTTGCAGATGCAAAAGCAAAGGGAGACTTGAAGGAAAACCAGGAATACAAATCAGCACGCGAACAGCAGCACTGGCTCAACCTCAAGCTTTCAGAACTTCAGGAAGGAATCAACAGAGCTGTTGTATTCGATCCAACTACATCTACAACATCACTTGTTTCTTTCGGAACAGTTGTAACTTTGACAGACAACATTACAAACAAGGATGAAAAGTTCACAATTCTTGGACCTTGGGAATCTGATCCAGACAACAACATCATTTCTTACATGTCTCCATTCGGAAACGCAATTTATGATAAGAAGATTGGTGATAAGGCTCAGTTCACAATCAACGAACACAAATACGATTACACAATTAAAAATATTGAAAAAGCAAAGAATATCTAATCTTAAACAAATATAATCGTAAAAAACACGCTTTTCAAAAGCGTGTTTTTTTTTGTATATTTAGATTACAAAAAAAGGATTTATATGGAAAATCTTTCTTCAAAAATTATAGAACTTGCAGATGGTGTTTATGTCATTCCAGGAAACACAAACGTTGGTGTAATTACTTCCCAAAAGAATGATTACACAGAAGTCTATCTTGTAGATTCAGGCTGTACCGAAATTGACGGTGAATATGTACTGGATATA
>CAMPAL010000130.1 GCA_946631855.1 uncultured Treponema sp.
TAGTAGAAGGCGGACAGTTATAATAATCCCTTTTACGGAGAAACATAAAAAATGATCGTTTCAACACGCGGTCGTTATGCATTACGTGTATTGGTTGATATGGCAGAACATGCATCCGATACACGTATTCCTTTAAAAGAAATTGCAGAACGACAAGAAATTTCACAGAAGTATATTGAAGCCATAATGACCCTTCTTTCCAAAAACGGATATGTTGATGGAGTTCATGGCAAGGGCGGTGGTTACAAATTAAATCGTGATCCTTCAGAATACAAAATTGGTGATATTCTGAGAGTTACAGAAGGCACTCTGGCTCCTGTACACTGTCTGGAAAAAGATGCAGAAAAATGTCCTAGAGAAAGCATCTGCAGGACTTTGAGCATGTGGACCAAACTGGATAATCTTATTGAAGGATATTTAGATAGTCTAACCATTGCAGATTTAATGGAAAAACGATAATATAAGTATGTGAGCAAAGGCGTTCATTCAATTAACTGATATTATAATCGGCTGATTGAGTGAACGCCTTTTTTTTGTTAGGGGTTTTTATGTATACAGAAAAAGAAGTTTTAGATTTTATACAGGAAGAAGATGTAAAATTTATCCGCCTGGCATTTTTTGATAATGCAGGAAAACAAAGAAATATCTCAATTATGGCTTCCCAGCTGGAACGAGCCTTCAATGATGGCATTTCATTCGATGCTTCAGCAGTTGGATTTGAAGAAGCAAATAAATCAGATCTTTTTCTGCATCCAGATCCTTCTACCCTTTCAGTCCTCCCATGGCGCCCATCAACAGGAAAAGTTGTCAGAATGTTCTGTAATATCAAAAATCCAGATGGAACACCTTATAAAAAATGCTGCCGAACCCTACTCCAGAATGCAATCAAAAAGGCAAAGGAAGAATGCAATATCACCATTAACATTGGCGCAGAAATTGAATTCTACCTGTTCAAACTGGATCAGGATGGAGAACCTACAAGAATTCCATTTGACCGCGGAAGCTATATGGACCTTGCCCCAGTCGATAAGGGTGAAAATATCCGCCGTGAAATCTGCTTTACTCTGGAACAAATGGGAATTACTCCAGAAGCCAGTCACCATGAAGAAGGGCCTGGTCAGAACGAAATAGATTTCAGATATTCAGACCCTCTAACCGCAGCAGATAACACTGCAACTTTCAAATGGATTGTAAGAACAAAAGCTGCAAGTAACGGACTTTATGCTGATTTTTCTCCAAAGCCACTGCAGGACCAGGCTGGAAGCGGAATGCATATCAATTTTTCAATTTCTGATGAAAAAAAACTTCCAAATGCCCTTGCAGGCATCCTGTCACACATTGCAGAAATTACCTATTTCCTCAATCCTACAGAAAATTCCTACAAGCGTTTAGGCGAACTCAAAGCTCCACAGTTTATTTGCTGGGGTTCAGAAAATCGTTCTGCCTTAATAAGAATTCCTGCAACAAAAGAAGACAAACGTCTTGAAATCAGATCCAGCGATCCTGAATGTAATCCATACAAAGTTTTTACCCTTTTAATTTATGCTGCAATCGATGGAATAAAAAACAATTTACAGCCTCCAAAACCAGTAGAAACAAATCTATTTAAATCGACAAATGCTAATGGTTTACAGTCTCTTCCTGACAATCTGGATGCTGCCTTTGATTTAGCAGAAAAGAGTTCATTCGTAAAAGCAATTTTGGGATAAAAAATGACTGCCGAAGTACACAGCGTTTTAGTTGTAACAAAAGACAGTAAAACTTCCTCTTTTATAAGCACAATGCTGCTTCCACCACTTTTTGAAACTTCTGTCGTATCAGATTTCAACGAAGCCAGAAGAAATGTCACCGAAAGAGCCTTCGACATTATCCTTGTAGATTTTTCCGACGGTGAAGGTGTTGATTTTTCATCAGATATTGCAGACTCAACATCAACCATCATACTAATGGTGCCAACTGAACATTTTGAACAGATAAGCTACAAAGTAGAATCTTATGGCATTCTTACAATGACCCTGCCTTTTGACCAGTTCTACTTTTACAACATCATTAAGATTGCAATCGCAGTTAAATATAAAGTTCAGGTTTTATATTCACAGACAACTAAATTAAAAGAAAAGATGGAAGAAATACGTCTTGTAAACAGAGCAAAAATGCTGCTTATTTCAAATCTGAACATGTCTGAACAGGAAGCACATCATTACATAGAAAAAGAAGCTATGGACCGCTGCATTAAAAAGACAGTCCTTGCAGAAGAGATAATTAAAACTTACAACTAAAAAAATTCACTTATTAAAAATCCAATTTATCGGCCGGCAACAGGATATTCTCCAGAAAAACATCCCTTACAAAATCCTGGCTTACCATTTGAACTTTCTTTTATAGATTCTTCCAGAGCCCCAATCATTCCCTTTAAACTAATAAAGGCAAGACTGTCTGCACCAATTTCTTTGCGAATTTCTTCAACTTCATGATTGCTTGAAATTAATTCACTTTTACTTGGAGTATCAATTCCTAAATAGCAGGGAAACTTTACAGGTGGTGAAGAGACTCTAAAATGCACTTCCTTTGCACCCGCGCGCCTCAAAATTTGAACTAAACGACGACTTGTTGTACCGCGCACGATAGAATCATCTATCACAATAACTCTTTTACCTTCAAGATCACTCCGAATGGCATTCAATTTAACAAATACCATATTTTCTCTTTCTGACTGAGTTGGAGCAATAAAAGTTCGGCCAATATATTTATTTTTGATTATTCCCATACTATAAGGAACGCCGCTTTCTTTTGCATAACCCATAGCAGCTCCAATTCCGCTGTCAGGAACACCAATTACAACATCAGCATCAACAGGAGATTCTTTTGCCAGAACTGCTCCCATCTTATAACGTGCATTTTGAACAGGAATACCATCAATCACAGAATCAGGGCGGGCAAAATAAACATATTCAAAAATACAAGTCTGTTTATTAGTTCTGTCTTCCTGTTTTAAAGATTTAAGACCATCTCTGTTAATTATTACAATTTCACCCGGTTCAATATCGCGGATAAATTCCCCGTTTACAGCATCAATTGCACAAGATTCACTTGCAAGAATATAACCATTTCCAACTTTACCTAAACAGAGGGGACGGATCCCGTTTGGATCGCGAACTCCAATCAGCATATCTTCGGTCATAATACATAAAGCATACGACCCTTTTATAAGCTGAATGGTATTTACCAGAGCAGTTTCCATGCCTTTTTTGTAATTTCTTGCTATAAGTTTTAAAATAACTTCTGTATCACTTGAAGAAAGGAATGTAGAGCCGGAATCTTCCAGCATTTCTCTAAGAGGTTCATAATTTACCAGCTGACCATTATGAGCAAGGGCAATTCCACCAAGCTTAAATGTGTTCAAAAAAGGCTGAGCATTTTCAATAGTTCTTCCACCAGCAGTTGCATAACGTACATGAGCAACAGAAATGCTTCCCTTTAATTCTTCAAAATGAGCAGGATTAAATACATCTCCAACAAGCCCCATATCCTTATGAAGTTTGATTGTATTTCCATCACTTACTGCAATTCCAGCACTTTCCTGGCCACGATGTTGTAAAGAAACAAGAGCAAAATATGATAAGGATGCTGCATTCTCCACCCCATACATTCCAACAACACCACATTCGTCATGTAAGCCCATATTTACTCCAAAAAAATAAGCAAAACAAAAAGGCCGCAGACACAATCGCATAGTAATCCCAGCAATTGTATCTGCGGCCCCTTTGTCGCTTACAAAGAATACTTTAACACGTTTTAAAGGTAGTTTTCAAGCACTTTCCAGGCTGCATCCAAAGATTTCACCTCTGCATAAACCAATTTATCTTTTTTATGATAAAGCACTTCTTCACTTTCCAGTTTTCTATTTAAATAAATTACATTCATTCCAAACTTAAGGGCAGGTTCAATATCATGAACCATACTATCCCCAATATACCAGCTCTTTTCTTTTTCAGCTCCAGCCTTTTTTAAAGCCAGTTCAAAAATTCCCAAATCTGGCTTACTAATTCCTACCTCACCAGAAATAATAATTGGATTAAAATATGAAGTAATACCTACCTTATTTAATTTCCAGTACTGATTAGAAACATCACCATTAGAAATAAGTGCCACAGGAATATCATGATTTTTCAGATTATCTAAAATAGCCCTGGAATCAGAAAAAAGATCTACACCTTTTTCATAAGTTGACCAGTACAAATCAAAACGTTTATCTGTTTCTTCCGAAGAAAGTTTTACACCATTTGCTTCGAACATTCTGTAAACACGAAGATGACGCTGTTCATCAAAAGTATGAAGTCCTGCACTATATTCATCAAAAGTTTTCTGAGCAACTTCCTTCCAGGTAGATTTAAATTGCTCATAATTCATTTTTATGTCTTTTTTGTAGGTTTCGAAAATAATCTTAATCCCCATGTCTTCGCCAAGCTCAAAATTCATCAAAGTTCTGTCCAAATCAAAAAAGACATACATAAATTAATTACCTCTTAAATTTTTATAATATTCAGCTGCTTTGTCTTCCTTCTTATAAATCTTAAATTTTTTTGCATCTCGTTTTGGTTTAGTCTGTGAAAATAAATAAATCGAGCCTGCAATCAGAAAAACTAAAACAAATATTCCCATTGCCATATTTCACTTTCTCCCACTATCTATTTAAATAATATTTCAAAAAAAAATCTACCCACTTTAACAAAAGTGGTTGTAAAATATACGCATGATATTTCAGGATATTGTTAATTCTGTAGGAATGGCAGCATCTATCATCTCTGTTGAAAAAAAAGATGATGACCATTACGGTGAAATTCGTATTGTATGTGCAAATGCGAAATACAAAAAAACAATGGGCAGCAAATACTACGACAACATGCTCTACACAGAATTAACCCCTCAAGAACCAAATTTTGAAGATTTTTGTTTCCGTTGTGCAGTAAAAAAACAGCACCTTCATGCTTATGTTGATACAAAAAGCCTTGGATTATGGACAGACGGAAATTACATTCCACTTTCTCCAGATTTAGATACAGAAACACATTGCTACTACATGTTTACATTTGAATTTACAACAGTTCCAGAAGCCGAAAAACTTTCAGATATTTCTATGGAAACTGCTCCTTTTATAATTCAAACTTGTATCAACCTTAGAGGTGCAAAAGATTTTTCTGAATGTATGAACAAAGTAATTTCTGATATTCAGAAAAAAACAGAATCCTTCTGCAGCTCAATCATTATGATAGATAAAGCAAAACAGAAATATGCACCACTTTGTTCAAAATTCCGAAATGATGAAGCCTGCATGGATGATTTTATGCCTTATCTCACACCAGAAGTTGTGTTCAGCTGGGAAGATACAATTCAATTCCATGACCAGATTATTATTAAAGATGATTTCGACATGGATAACCTGGAAAAAATAAATCCAGTTTGGGTAAAAAGTCTCAGAAGCGGAGGTGTAAAAAGTCTGATTTTAGCACCTCTTTCTCAAGGTAAAAAAATGTTCGGAGTTCTTTTTATTACCAACTTCAACACAGAAAACATTGTAAAACTAAAAGACTTTATCAAGTTGACAGCATTTTTCCTTTCATCAGAAATTGCAAACAACGATTTAATGGAAAAACTGGAATATATGAGTAACGTAGATCTTCTTACCGGTGTAAGAAACAGAAACTCTATGAATTCCCGAATTGACTGGCATGTAAGTAATGATTTCCCAGTTCACATACCATACGGAGTTGTTTTTGCGGACTTAAACGGTCTGAAACAAATTAATGATAAGGGTGGTCACGAAGCTGGAGATATTTACTTAAAACAGGCCGCTGAAAAACTAAAAGAATATTTTGGTGCATACGAAATTTACCGTTCAGGTGGTGATGAATTCGTTGTAATTGCCCCTAACTGCCCTCAGGAAAAATTCGAACAGATGGTGGAAGAATTAAAAGAATCCAGCTTAAATGCAGAAAATACAAATGATGTTTCTTTCGCTATTGGTTCAGCATGGAGCACAGAAGCAAAAAAACTTCGTTACTGTATGCATATTGCAGATGAAGCAATGTATGCTGATAAAGAAGAATACTACAAACGAAATCCAGATAAAATCAGATAAGATGCTCTTTTCTTTAAAACAAAAAAAACATCTGTGAAAGGCAAAATCATTTAGTTATTCCCCTTACACAGATGTTTTTATTTTAACTTACTTCACCAGTTATTCTTCTGGATCATAAACTGTAATGTGCAAATCCTTTAACTGCTGCTCATCTACAGGACTAGGACACTCGTCCATTGGACTAGCTGCCAAATTATTCTTAGGGAAGGCGATTACTTCGTGGATTGATTCTTCGTGGCACATGAGCATGATTAAGCGGTCAAGACCTGGTGCAATACCTCCGTGTGGTGGAGCACCAAACTTGAAGGCCTGAACTAAGAAGCCGAATGCTTTTTCTGCACGTTCGCGGCTGTATCCTACAATTTCGAAAATGCGTTCCTGAAGTGCTGGATCATTAATACGCATAGAACCAGAAGCCAATTCATAGCCGTTCAAAACTAAGTCGTACAAATCACCTTTTACAGCACCTGGGTCGCTTTCGAGTGTATCCCAGTACTGTTTCTGAGGAAGAGTGAACATGTGGTGTTCTGTTTCCCACTTATTTTCTTCTTCATTCCATGCAAAGTATGGGAAGTC
>CAMPAL010000131.1 GCA_946631855.1 uncultured Treponema sp.
TGAATGGAACAAATTGAACCTTTTTACAGGTTGGACAGATGTTGAACTTAGCGACAAAGGTCGTGAAGAAGCTAAAAATGCCGGAGAACTTTTAAAGAAGGAAGGCTATGACTTCGATGTTTGTTATACATCATACCTTAAACGTGCTATCCACACTTTAAACGGTATTCTTGATGCAATGGATAGAAACTGGCTCCCAGTTATCAAAACTTGGAAATTGAATGAACGTCACTATGGTGATCTTCAGGGAAAAAATAAGGCAGAAGCTGCTGAAAAATTCGGTGAAGAGCAGGTAAAAATCTGGCGTCGTTCTTTCGATGTAAAACCACCTGTATTGGCAGATGATGATGAAAGATCTTCTAAAAAGCAGGTAATGTACCGCGATGTTGATCCATCATTCCTCCCACAGAACGAATCATTGGAAACAACTATTCAGCGTGTAGTTCCATACTTCCTCGAAGAAATTAAACCTGCTATGAAAGCTGGAAAACGTGTAATCATCGCAGCTCACGGAAACTCACTCCGTGCTTTGGTTTACTACTTGGACAAAATGACTCCAGAAGAAATTCTTGGTGTAAATATTCCAACTGCTACTCCACTCGTATACGAATTTGATGACAACTTCAATGTAATCAAACACTACTACCTTGGAGACCAGGAAGCAATTGCTGCAAAACAGGCTGCTGTTGCTAACCAGGGAAAAGCAAAATAATTCAGCTGTATAAAAACTGAATAAACCAGAAAAGGACTTTCTTAGATTTTTTCTTAGAAGGTCCTTTTTTTTATCTAAAAAAAATCATAGCTTACTATATAAATAATCAAAATTTTGTGAGATAATCTTTTATATACAAAAAGAAGGTAAGTTATGAATCCGTTATATCACATCTATTATTTTCAAACTAACATCATTTGTATAATAATCACCGGCTTAGTACTTTTTGGCGGTTATACCAGTACAAAACGAGACGGGGTGGATGAATCTGCAACCAGACAGCTTGCATGGACAAATGTTGCTTACTGTCTGACAGATATTCTTGCATCTTATTTCAGAGGTGTTGAAGGAGTATGGATAAAATATCTGCTCTACATTGTAAATATAATGTTCATTTCTGCACCTTTGCTTTTTGCTTACATTTTTGTTGATTATTCTCATTACAAACTCAGTGGTAAGTCCTTTTTCAAAACAAGAAAAGGACGTATTTTTCTCATTCCAATTGCAATCAGTATCCTCATAATGATTTCTACACCAATAACCCATTTTGCCTTTGAAATTGATGACAAAAACCTTTACCAGCGTTCACTTGGTGCTTACCTTGTTCCATTAATCAGCTGGATTTACTACATTGTTACAACAATTCGTCTGATTGTCAGAATTTTAAGATCTGGAAACTACGAAGAAAAAGAAAACCTGAAACCTCTTGCAATTTTTGCTATCTGGCCTTTGATTGCAAATATCACCCAGCTGCTTTTTTACGGAGTAACTGTAACTCAGGTTGGATTTACACTCACAATCCTTTCTTTCTATATTATAAGACTTAAAAACCAGATTCTTAATGATGATTTAACCAATTTGAACAACAAAAGAGATTTCCTCATCTATATCAACAACTTTATTAGAAGCTCATCAGATCATCAGCTTTATATCTGTATGCTTGATATTAATCATTTTAAGAAGATTAATGAAAAATACGGTATTGCAGAAGGTGATGTTGTTCTGAAAAAAATAGGAAAAATTGTACGCGGCACCTGTATGGAAATAGATCATAACATTTTTGTATGCCGCTATGGTGGTGATGAATTTATCATTGCAAACAAAAATACAAATCAGCTGGAAATTGATACAATAAAAATGACTATTCAGGAAAATATACAGAAAGAAAACCTGAATGAAATGTCAGATTATGATATCTCTGTAAGTATTGGTTCCGCTTATGGTTTTATTGATAATAACTCCGACTTCAATGAACTTTTGGAAAGAGCAAAAGATGATATGATTCGGGATAAAATCAAAAGCGATACAGAACAAGCCCAAAATCAGCTTTAGTTTTTCGAACTCCATAAAAAATAAGAAAACTACTACAAAATTCAAACTATCCTCTTTTTTTTACTCTGATATACTTTATGCATAAGAGTACATTCAAATAATTTTGGAGGATTGAATGAATATTTCTAAAAAGGCTACATCTTTATTAGCAGGATTAAGTTTACTTTCAGCAGTTTTTGCTGCTGACTTTGTACACAACAAAAACGTTAAAATCCCTGATACAGCTAGTAAAAAAGTGACAAAAGCGCAGGATATGGATAAAAAAGTTTCTGCTCTTGAATTGTCAAAACTTATGGGAAACGGTATTAACCTTGGAAACACAATGGAAGCATACCGTGCGGCTGGAATGTCAACAAAAGAAGCTGCAACAACTTACGAAGTTCTCTGGGGACAGCCTGTTACAACAGAAGCAATGATAAAAGGATACAAGGCAGCTGGTTTCGATACAATTCGTATTCCTGTTGCATGGACAAATGCAATCGACTATATCAATGGTGATTACACAATTTCTACAGCATATCTTGACCGTGTTGAAACAATTGTAAACTGGGCACTTGATGCCGGCATGTACGTAATTATCAATGACCACTGGGATGGTGGATGGTGGGGTCTTTTCGGACAAAGAGACGCTGCTTACCGTGAAGATGCAACAGCACTTTTTAAGGCTATCTGGACACAGGTTGGTATCCGCTTCCAGAACTATTCAGAAAAACTGATTTTTGAAGGTGGAAACGAAGAAATTGGAGACCGTTTGAATGACCCAAGTACTTACTGGAAAAAAGGTGCTTTAAACGAAGACGGCTGCTACACAATGGCTAATTTTATCAATCAGACATTCGTAGATTTAATTCGTTCACAGGGTGGAAACAATGCTAACCGCTTCCTTCTTATTCCAGGCTACAACACAAATATAGACAAGACTGTAGATCCACGTTTTAAGATGCCAAAAGACTCTGCAAAAGACAGACTCCTTATTTCAGTTCACTACTATGACCCTTCAGATTTTGCAATTGGTGGTGGTGACCTTTGGGGTACAAAAAGCGACTACGACTATCAGAACAAACAGTTCAAAAAGATGGAAAAATTCACCAAAGAAGGTGTTGGTGTAATTATTGGTGAATATGGTGCTTTACCAAATGACAATCAGTATAAAACATCTACTTTAATCTGGACAAAAAATGTTCTTGATAACTGTGATCTCTACAACTTTGTTCCAGTTCTCTGGGATACAGGTTCAGCTTGTTTCTACGACAAACCAACTGCGAAACTTAAGTACAAGGAACTTATTTCCCTCTACAGCGAACGTGCTGTTTCAAAAGAAAACAAAGACTACAAAGCTGTTCAGAAAAAAGCTTCTGCTGATATTAAAAAAGCTCAGTCATCTGCAAAAGCAACTCTGGAAGACAACAACCTTATAGGACGTACAGATGTTGGTATTGGTTACTTCATGTATACAGATGCAAACTGGGGTGTAACTTATTCTGTAGGAGATGAATACAAACCAAGTTCAAAAACAAAAGGTCTTAAAGCAAAAGATGCAGAAATTACAGGTCCTGGAACTTACACCATTTCAATGGACTTTACTGAACTTAGAGCAGGTAAATCAAGCGGAACAGCCTTCTGGGCAATTGGTATTGCAAACGGAGAAACTTTATTCCCTAATTACGCTATCGAAATTAAATCTTTCAAGGTAAACGGAAAAGAAGTTCCAATGACAGCAAAAGGATATACTTGCAGTGATAACGGAAAAACAACCCGTATCAACATTGTAAATGACTGGGTTACAAAAGTACCAAATACAGGAATCCGTACAATGGACGGAAACTTGTCTGGTGTAAAAGCTGTAATTATCGACAAGAAAAATGACATCTTCAAAGACATGCAGAAAGTCGAAATTACATTCGAATATGGTCCGGCAAAATAACTAGTTTAGTTTTTTCATAATAACTTCCTTTATCCAGATGTCTGCAAAGGCATCTGGATTTTTTTTAACCCATTTTAATATAAATAGACTCAAGCCTTGTTTTGTGCTAAGTTTTAGAAATGATAGAAAAAGTCAGAGCCGGAAGAAATCAGACAATCACCCTTTCAGAAAATGAAATTCCAGAACTTGAAAAAAAACTCTTAAAATCATCCCTCTTAAAAGAAAAAAAACTGAGTGGGGAAGAACTTTTAAAAGAAATAACAGATAAAACAATAAATGGTGATATTTTAGAAAGTCTGGAACTTATTCCCGATAATTTTGCTGACCTGATAATTATTGATCCGCCATATAATCTGACAAAAAACTTCAATGGAAATATTTTTAACGCCCGTTCAGACTCTTCTTATGATGAATATCTGGAAAGCTGGTTCCCTCTTGTTTGTAAAAAACTAAAATCAAACGGTTCCCTTTACATGTGCGGAGACTGGAAATGTACATCATCCTTACAAAGGGCAATTGAAAAAGAACTTACAATTCTAAACCGTATAACCTGGCAAAGAGAAAAAGGCCGGGGTGCAAAAACTAACTGGAAAAACGGAATGGAAGATATCTGGTTCGCCGTAAAAAATCCATCTGATTATTATTTTGATGTAGAAGCAGTAAAAATGAAAAGAAAAGTAATTGCTCCCTACAAAGTTGACGGAAAACCAAAAGACTGGGAAGAAAGTGATGAAGGAAATTTCCGCCTGACCTATCCGTCTAACTTCTGGGATGATATAAGCATTCCTTTCTGGTCTATGCCGGAAAATACTGATCATCCTACACAGAAACCAGAAAAACTTTATGCAAAACTAATTCTTGCTTCATCAAAACCAGGCGATATTATTTTTGATCCTTTTTTGGGCAGCGGAACAAGCAGCGTAACAGCAAAAAAACTTGGCCGCCATTACTGTGGAATTGAATTGAATCCTGAATATTGCATGCTTGCAGAAAAAAGACTGGAACTTGCAGATAAAGACAAAACAATTCAGGGCTACAGAAAAGGGGTATTCTGGGAAAGAAATACAAAATTCTCAGATTAAAACCAATGACTGAAGAAAAAATCTACATAATGATGAATAAACCTGCAGGCTATGTTTGTTCTGCAGTTTCAGATTCTCACCATACAGTTTATGAATTACTTCCACCAGACTTGCAGGATCTGGTCACAAAACCAAAAAGAGGACACCGCCTGCACACCGTTGGAAGACTGGACTGCGACACTTCCGGCCTGTTACTTCTAACAAATGACGGATTTTTCTCACACAGTCTTACTGCACCAGAAGAAAAAATCGAAAAAACTTACATAGCCCTCCTGGAAAAACCGGGAAAGCCTGACTATATTTTCAAAGCAAAAGAGGGACTTACTTTACCGGCAGAAAAAAAATCACCGGAAGAAAAATCTGGTCCCGCAATTTTACGTCCTCTAAACGAAGAAATGACTTTATGGGAAGTAAAAATTACTGAAGGAAAATTCCACCAGGTAAGAAGAATTTTCCAGGCCCTGAACAACAAAGTGCTAGAGTTAAGAAGGACTGCAATTGGAAAATGGAAATTAGATGACAGTCTTAAAGAGGCTTCTTATATTTTCATCAACAAGATTTGAAAGTTCCTCCACCGCCATTCCACGATTCTGAGCAATATGATTATACACAAACTCAATTTTTACAGGACTATTTGCCTGACCTCTGAAAGGAACTGGAGACAGATAAGGCGAATCAGTTTCAAGCAAGAGTCTGTCAGACGGAACAAAATTTAAAAGTGCTTTCATCTCTTCAAGTTTTGACTTTTTTGTATAAGTAGTTGCTCCACCAAATGCAATGTACCAGCCTAAATCCAGAAAAGCCCTTGCTTCATCAATTCCATAACTATAGCAGTGTACAATCCCATTGTGATAGCCAATAGTCTTTACACAAGCCAGAGTATCTTCAAAAGCATCCCGGCTATGAATGATAAAAGGCAGATTTAACTCCCGGGCTAATTCCAGCTGCATTTCAAAAAGTTCCCTCTCCCCCTGGTAGGTTTTCTGGTCAAAATCAGATTCACAGCGTCCGTCAGCTCCAGAAGGATTCCAGTGATGATCCAGTCCCCCTTCACCAATCGCTGCAAGTTTTTCTTTAGGAAAAGCCTGAATAGACTGTCTGAGTTTTTTCATGCAATTTTCCCTGTCATGAATTTCTTCCACATCAGGCCAGATTCCAGCTGAATAATACACAAATTTTTCTGCCTTTTTTCGTAAAACTTCATCTTCAATCTTTTCAAGACTTTTTTCTACACATTCGAAACGGCCCTGTAAATCATCACAACGAGTTCCAATATCCAGCCCGAAAAAACAGTTTCTTTCAGCCATAATTTTCAAAGTTTCAGGACCATCAATTCCTCTTTCTTCTGTCATCATCTTAAAATGAAAATGTGTATCACTAAACATATTAAATACCTTAAAAATAAGGACAGTATATTTTCTTTGTATTTCTTTCGCAACAATAAATAAACTTCATTTCAATAATAACACCGTGTAAAAAATAGAATCCTGTGGGTCCCAGCGACGGCAAAAATCAAGGTATCTCCCTTCTGAGGGACCTCCTTAATTTTTGCCTGCGTCCCACAGTCTTCTATTTTTTAGCATAGTTCTTCGTAAATGAAGTTTATTTTCCTGCCCCCCCCCCAC
>CAMPAL010000132.1 GCA_946631855.1 uncultured Treponema sp.
CATCAATTTTTACAAACTGATATTTCAACAAGTTAACGTTGATTTTGAATGTAGCATCAATTTCCTTAATCTTTGAAGGATTCAACTTCATTGTGAAAAGAACGAAATGTCCTTTCTTCTGTTTTTTGATTTCGTAAGTAAGATCACGATCACCGAAAACTTTTTCTTCTTCGATTTCGGCACCGAAGTTTGAAAGTGCAGCCTTAAGATCTTCTACACCTTTTGCTGATTTTTCACCATCGAGTGGGAAAATAGCCATAAGTTCATACTTTTTCATAAGTATCTCCTGAAATATTTTTTGTCTGATGTACAGACTCATTTCGGAGGACATGTAATACAATCCTCAAATCAACGATTCTAGACTGTAAAATAGCGAAAAACCTGAGCGGAAATTCACTATTCCTCCTTATGGATAAAGAGAATCCTGTTAAAGATTCCCAAGGGGTGTTCTGATAATATACTTAAAATTGATAAGTCAGTCAATTCTATCTTGTCGCTTTTTACTTATTATAATATAATTTTTCTATGTTTATAAATCGTTTGAGAAGATTTAATTTTTTAAGTGTATTTTTATTTTTTTCTCTTTTCATTTCTTCTACTCTGTTTGCACAAGCTGCAGATGAAATAAATAAAGAAACTGAAGTTTATAAAAAAAAGGTTCATCCAAGGTCTTATGATTTTGACTTATGTGATTCTCTTGATACAATTTTTTTAGGTTACAATAAAGAAAATGGTCGTTTTGAAACTTATGTTAATTTTACAAGTTATGTAAAAAAAGACATGCCGCTTACCGGTGATGTTGTAAATCTATACTACAAAGGTTCTGCAAATAACTATGCAGGAACAATTTACGCAAGACTTTTGGATGTAGCAAACAATAATCGCATACTTTCTCTTGATCAGCCTGTACTTTGTGAAAATCTTGATAAAGGTCAGATTTGTGAAGGTCAAGTTTCATTTAATTTAACAAATAATGCATCACAATCATTTTATATTTATCTTTTCAGTGATAAAGAAAATGTTCCTGGAAAAGTTGATCAGGTTTATTTTCATTTTAGCAGAGTTGTAAAAACTACAAATATTGAAAAAGAAAAAGCTGAAGAAAAACGAGCAGTCCGACAAAAAAAAGAAATTGTTGAAGTAACTGTCGAAGAAGAAACTCCTGCTCCACTTCCTGCAGAAAAAACTGAAGAAGAAGAACTTGCAAGAAAAGCTGCAGAGGAAGAAGAAAAACGAAAGGCTGAAGAAGAAGCAAAAAGAAAAGCCGCAGAAGAAGAGGCTGCACGCTTAAAGGCAAAGGCAGAAGAAGAAGCTGCTGCTCTTGAAAAGGCTCTGGCCGAAGCAAGTAAAAATAATTCATCATACAAAAAAGAATTTTTAAGTGACTACATGGTTCAGGAAGAACCAGAACTTGACACTGTAGAAGAAACTGAAGAAATTATTGAAAATCCAGATCAGAAAGATTTATTTGGACGTACTCTGTTAATGAAAGCTGCAAAAGCAGGAAATGACTGGCAGATAAAAACCCTCTTAAAATCTGGTGCAAACGTTAATCTGAAAGATAATGATGGATGGACTGCTTTAATGTATGCTGTTCGTTATCAGGAAAGTTTAAATAGTGTAAAACTTTTGATTGAAGCAGGAGCAGATGTAAAAGCTTTGAATAACTTTAAAACATCAGCCTTATCACTTGCTTCATCATATAATAATAATCCTGAAATTATAAAAACACTTTTATCTTACTATAATCCTGCTGATAAAGAAGTTATAAAATCTTTTGTTTTACTTTTGACAGAAAATCATTCATCAGAATATACACAGATTTCAAAAATAAATATCTATATAGAAACATCAATTCCTGTAAATAACTTTTATGAAGGCAAAACTCCTTTGATGTATGCCTGTGAATTTGGAAATTCAACAAAAGTTATTAAAACTCTTATTGATAATAATGCTGTTGTTACAATCCGTTCTACAGAAGGTAAGACAGCATATGATTATGCTTCGGAGAACAAAAAGTTACCACACGATAGTACTTACTGGGAGCTGAATAAGAAATAACAACATGAGAATTACAGGCGGTGCTTTAAAAGGTCGAATAATTAAATGTCCGGATGGAGTAATCAGACCAGCCATGGACAGAATGAGAGAATCAGTATTTTCTATTCTTGGTGATCTTGATGGAAAATCCTGGCTTGATTTGTTCTCCGGTTCAGGAACAATCGCAATTGAAGCTGTTTCAAGAGGTTCTAAAGATGTAGAACTTTGCGAAAAAGATAAGATAAAAGTTAATACAGTTTTAGACAATGTTTCAATTACAGAAAAAGAATGTAATGTGAAGATAAAATGTCATTTTATGCCTGTAGAATACTTTATCAAACGATGTAAAAGATCTTTTGATTATATATTCTTTGATCCACCCTTCCCTTACAAATTCCATGAAGATTTAATAGCCCAGGCTGATAAGAATGGTTTATTAAATAAAACTGGAACAATAATGGTTCACAGACCAGAAGAACACTTTATGCCAGATAAAATTGGTAATCTTATCAGAAAAGACCAGAGAATTTATGGTCGCTCAATTGTAGATTTTTATTCATATGAGTAGAAAATCTTATGATTTTATGATAATAAATGATAAAAAGTAATTATTTAAAGAAGATTTATTTATATTTTTGACAAGTTAAAAAATTATGTTATAATTTCTTAACATTAGACGGAGTTTATGAGTAGAAAAAGTTTAGAAGAAAAATTTAAAAAGACTGTTAGTGAAAATCAAATTCCTGACGGCTTTATAAAAGTTACAGATTCCCCAGTTCAAGGGCTCAGTTCTGAACAAAAAGTTATTCTAAACCGCAAAGCTAACATTATGTTCAATAATGGTAATATCGAAGACGCCAGAAGAATATTTATTACAACAGGATATTCAGATGGTCTTACCCGTGTCGGAGATTATTACATGAATAAAAATGAAAGCCTAAAAGCATTGAAAGTTTATTACTTAGCTCATAATAAAAGAGATACTGAACCTATCTTGGAGGATATAGCAAAGATAGTTTCAACTTTAATTAATAATTAGTTAAAGTAAAAAATTGGGGTTTAAAAATATGGAAAATGAAAATGTATCTGAAGAAATTCTGAAAACAGATGTAATGGACTTACCTACAGGTGTTCCTGATGAAGCAATGAATAAAATTTCAGAACTTTCAAAAAAAGGATATCAGCTTATAAAAGAAAATGACATTGTTGGAGCAAAAGACGCCTTCAACAGTATCCTGCTTATTGAAGAAAATAATAATTATGCACTTGTTGGTCTTGGTGATACAGAAAGAAAACAAAATCATTTCAATGATGCAATTAATTACTATAAAAAGTGTCTGGAATTCTATCCTGCAAATAATTACGCTCTTTTTGGACTTGCAGATTGTTATAAATCCTTAAATCTTTACGCAAAAGCAATTGATATCTGGCAGCAGTATTTAGTTCATGATGAAAAAAATATCACTGTAATCACACGTGTTGCAGATGCATATAGAAAAATTCATGACTTCAAAAAATCAAAAGACCTGTATCTTAAAGTTCTTGATATGGAAAAAGATAATGCCTACGCTCTTATTGGTTTAGGTCATTTAAATTACGATTTCAAGGAATATAAGGATGCACTCTATTATTGGACAAGAGTTTTTGAAATTAATGATAAAAATTCTGTAGATATCCGCGTTCTTACTTCAATTGGTAACTGTCACAGAAAATTAAAGACATTTGAACAGGGAACTAAGTATTTTGAACTTGCACTTGAAAGGGAACCAAATAACTTTTATGCCCTTTTTGGACTTGCAGACTGCTACCGTGGAATGAACCAGCAGTTCAAATCTGTATTCTACTGGAACAAGATTCTTGAAATTGATCCAAATAATAAGGTTATTCTTACACGTGCAGGCGATGCTTACAGAACAACAGGTAATTATGACGAAGCAAAGAAGTATTATTCAAAAGCTTTGGAAATAGATTTTGATATTTATGCTGCAATTGGATTAGCACTCATCTGTAAAGGTGAAGGAAATAATGAAGAAGCAGCTAAGAGATTCGAAAATCTTATTAAGAATGATCCAAGAAACTCAAGACTTTATATAGATCTTGCAGATTGTTATGAAGCAATGAATAACAAGGAAGAAGCAATTAAAGTTTTGAATGATTATCTTAAGTTTGATAACCGTAATGCTTCTGTAAAAATGGCACTTGATAAGCTTAGTAAAAAATAAATATGTCTAATATTGTATTATCAGGTCTCCTTCCAGAAGAAATCTCGGAGCAGTTTGGATTAACCCAAAAGTTTCGGGGTTTACAAATTTTTAAATGGGTTGGTAATGGCATCAATGATTTTGATAAAATGACCAATCTGAGTCTGGATTTACGAAATCAGCTGAAAAACAATTCCTCAATAAGAAATTCAAAAGTAACTAACGTTTTAAAAGATCCTGATGGAACTATAAAACTTCAAATTACTCTTGAAGACAATAACTCTGTTGAAACCGTCTTATTAACAGATAAAGAAAACAGAAAGACTGCCTGTGTTTCCTGTCAGGCAGGCTGTGCCATGAAATGTGCCTTTTGTATGACTGGAACACTGGGACTTTCACGAAATCTTGAAGCAAATGAAATTGTTGAACAATTCTTATATCTGGAAGAAATTGCAGGAAAACTTGATAACATAGTATTTATGGGAATGGGTGAACCAATGCAAAATCTGAATTCTATTCGTAAAGCAATTCAGATTTTATGTCATAAAGATGGAAGAGCCCTTTCTTCAAAACGAATAACTCTTTCAACCTGTGGTCTTGTAAAGGGAATTTATGACCTTGCTGATAATGGACCACACATAAGACTTGCAGTTTCTCTTACAACAGCAAATGAAGATTTACGCAAAGAATTAATGCCGGTCGCAAAAGCTGAACAGAATTCTCTTTCTGAACTTCGAAAAGCAATTGCCTATTATGCAGAAAAATCAGGAAAAAGAGTAACACTGGAAGCCGCCCTTCTCCATCAAAAAAATACAGATGAAATCAGTGCTTCCAATATGATAAATTTTGCAAAAGGAATTGATGTAAATATCAACTTAATTCCATGGAATCCAGTTTCAGTTTTACCTTTTGAAGAACCTTCAAATAATGAAGTACAAAACTTTGTAAAAAAACTTGAAAAAGCAGGACTTAACGTTACTTTAAGAACCAGACGCGGACGCAAAATTGGTGGTGCCTGTGGTCAGCTTGGAAAAACAAATTTAAATTAAAAAAAATCTATAAAAATCATTTATTTTATTTGACATCAAAAAGAAGTATGTTATTATTAATTTGATAGTAATACTATCATACGTAAATAAATACTATCTATTTTGAGGGCCTTTATGACTGATTTTTTTGCAAAAGAAAACTACACCGCAAAAAACAATACAATTCTCACATCATTTAATCTTTCTGATTTTGTAACTTCAGAAAAAAGTGTAAAAAATGCATGGATTAATATTGGTGGTTATCAAAGCTGGAATCCGGGATATGAAATTGAACCTGAAAAAAAACAGGAGTCTCTTAAATGTCATCTTATAAAAGGATGGAATTCCTATCTTGTTTTCCCAGAAAGTACTTTTAAGCCTTCAAAAAATCTTGTTCTTGGTCAATTTATTACCTATTTAAGATGGGAAAATTTTTATCTGGTATTTGCATCAGCAGGCAATATTGATAAAGATTTACCTCCCCTTCAGTTTATTTTTAATAGAAAAAACAATACTGTTTGTGTAGAACTGTGTGATAAAGGTCATACCTGGGAAAAAAATGAGCTTCAGGCAAAAATTGAAATTTTCACAGCTGAATCTTATTTTGAATGTAAGCAAAAACTGAATAATCTTTATAAATTTGAAGAAATTAAAGGACTTGGAAATAATCCGGGTGGCTGGGAAAGCTGGTATAATCATTATGCAAATATTAATGAAGATTTAATTTTGAAGGATCTTAAGGCTCTCAAAGAAACTCATAATATCATTTCAAAAGGAAATTATTCATCACTTATTTTTCAGATTGATGACGGATGGGAAAAGGCCCTGGGTGACTGGGATATACGTTCTGACAGATTTCCAGACGGGCTAAAACCTCTTGTTGAAAAAATCGAAAATGACAATTTTATTCCTGGCTTATGGATTGCACCTTTTATTATTGATGCAAGATCAGAAACAGCTCAAAAACATCCAGAATGGCTTTTAAGAGATTCCAAAAACAAACTTGTTCTTTCCGGATTTAATCCTTTATGGGGAAAAAGAGGAAATTTCTACTGTCTTGATTTAAGTAATGATGAAGTTATAGCTCATCTTGATAAGACATTAAACAAAATCATTAATGAATGGGGATTCAGATATATTAAACTGGACTTTTTATATGCAGGAATGCTTTATGGAAAATACAAAAAAAATGAGGCATCTTATGTTTATTATAAAAAAGCCCTTAAAATTTTAACATCAAGAAAAAGAAATGATGGTGGAAAGCCTGTTTATTATTTAGGATGTGGACTTCCATTTGAAGTTTCTTTTAAAAATCTTCCACTGTCTAGAATCGGCTGTGATACTTATGAACATTGGGAAAATAAACTTTCCAAAAAATTGAACTGGAACGGCCGAAAC
>CAMPAL010000133.1 GCA_946631855.1 uncultured Treponema sp.
ATCTGGGCTGTACTCTTTTTTATGGTACGTTATGTACTGCCTCTCTCTCTTAAACAGTTCTGGCCCGTTTTTTCTTTTATAGCTGGACTGCTTCTCTTCCTCTCAGGTTTTTATAAGTATCACAAATTAAAGTTTGGATACACAATTCCTTCTTTTGCTTTGTTTATTATGGGAATTTGGTATTCCTTTTTTTCTTTTGGTATTATAAAAACTTCTTTCCGTGTAGTAGTCAGAAAATTAGGTCCTTTCTTTATTCTGGGGTTAGGAATAATTTTGTTTGCTATATTCACAATTCAAAAAAGAAATAAAAAGTTTTTAATATCGGATGATGAAACAGGAAGCTTCTCCGATGAAGATGAAGAAATTGTAAAACAAGATGAATAATTGGGTGAAAGATTGATAAAGCCTCTTTATTTAAAATCTAAATTTCTCTTTTTGGTGGCCGCATTGTGTCTGTGCAGTCCGCTTAATGCTGCCCGCAAAAAAAAGGCCCAGTCTCAGGACAGTCAGGCACTCGAAGAAGGTTTATCTCTTTCTGTTTCAAAAGATGAAGCAATTAAACTTTCATCCAAAAAAAGAACTTACTTTTATAAAATAGAACCTTCTGTTCTTGAAGGTGTAGAAATGGGGTCTCCTGAATCAATCAGAGCGTCCATGCAAAAAATCAGAAAGAATGATTCTGAATATGCAGAAAATGAAAAAGTTCTGATTGCCGTTGCTTCAAGAATTATGCAGATTGTATGGCCTTCTGAAAAAATAAACTGGGAGGTTCCTGAAGTATCTGCGGATAATCCTTATATTGGGGCACTCGAATCTGTTGAAAACGGGGTTTTTGATTCCAGTACAGGAAATGTTGATTTTCTGACAATCCTTCTGCCATCTCTGGTTCTGGTTACAACAAACGTAAATAATGATGTTTTTGAACTTTGTCGTACTTCCATCACCAGTGCTTTGACTCTACGCCCTGATTCTGTGCTTGCAAATTATCTGATGGCAGTTTTACTTGAAAAAGAGTCTGATTACAAAGGGGCAGAGGAGTATCTGAAAGATATTTATGGAAAAAATCCTCAGCTTGAAGAAATTGCCCTGATTTACGCCAGTGTTTTACGAAAGAACAACAATCTTTCACTTGCAAAAATTGTTCTGGATGGAATCAGTAAGACTGGAAATAATCTGAATGTTCTTAAACAAAATGCCTATATTTCTTTTGATACAGGTGATTTAGCTTCGGCAGAACTTTATGTTGCTAAGGTTCTTCAGCAGAATCCGAACGACCTGGAATTCCTTCTTTTCCGTGTAAAAATTCTTATAGAAAAAAATGATTTTATCCATGCGGTTTCTTTGCTTGATATGTATGCAAGACAGGAATCAAATTCTATTGATTATTTAATTCTGCGTGCAAAAGTTCAGTTAGACTGGTCTAAAAATACAAATGCCGCTACTGAAACTGTAGAAAAGGCCCTTAATCTTTATCCTGATAATACAGAGGCTTTGATGTTTGCAGCCCGAATTGCTTCCATTACAGATGCTCCTGTAGCCGGCAAATATGCTGATGATCTGGCTTCTCAGGTTCTGGCAAAGGATCCGGAAAATCAGGATGCAATGATATTTGCTTTGAAAGGACTTATCAAAAGGGAAAACTGGCAGGAATCATATTCAATCAGTAAAAAACTTATTTCAATGCCTGGTTTCAACAGTGATGTAGTTGCAATGTATGTAGAGACCTGTCTGAAGCTTGGAAAAAATCTTGAAGCTTATGAATATGCAAAACGTCAGATGGAAGCTTATCCTAATGATGAAACTGTTCTCCAGGCTTATGTACTTGCCTACACCAGAATTGGAAGTCGTGAACAGGTTTTGAAATATATCGAAAATCTGATGGCCTCTTCTTCACCAAAAATGAAGAGCTATCTTTATTATAGAAGAAGTTACCTTCAGCTTACAGAAGAAAATACTCTTGCCGATTTACGTTCCAGCCTTATTTCTAATCCTCGAAATGATGAAGCTCTTTTCCGTCTTTATGAATTGTATTTTTCTAAAAAAGATTACAGAAAAGCACAGTACTATCTGCGTCAGGTTGTAGCAATTAATCCAAATGACAATTCTATTAAACAACTTAACGAAGCTCTGACAAAATTAATGCAGTAAAAGCCAAATTTCAAACATTGATTATGGGCTTAAATAGTGATATAATTTTCGATACTGATTTTATTGTCAGATTTTAAAAATTTAGGATGGAATCATATATGGCATCATTTATCCCATTTTTAGAGGCTGCTACAGGTACTGCCGGAAGCGCCTCAACATCATCACAATTACTTGGAACATTTATTCCATTTGTGCTGATTGCTGTTATCTTTTATTTCTTCTTAATTCGTCCACAGAATAAGAAACAGAAAGAAACTGAAAAAATGCTTAACGCATTGAAAAAGGGTGATAAAGTTATCACTATCGGTGGAATTCACGGAACAGTTTCTTCAGTAAAAGAAAAAACAGTTATCGTAAAAGTTGACGATGATTGTAAACTTGAATTTAACCGCACAGCAATTTCTAGTGTTGAATTATCAGACGAAGAAAAAGCTAAACTTGCAGAAGAAGCTGCTGCTAAAAAAGCTTCAAAAAAAATCGGTAAAAAAGCTTCAGCTGCAGAAGAAGTAAAAGCTGAAGAAAACAAATAATTGGAGTATTAAAAAAATGAACAAACGAACTCGTTTTGTAGTTCTTCTTGCTGTTTTAGCTCTTTGTTTCGTTTTTCTCTGGCCATCAATCAGCTGGTATGGAAGAACACCAAAAGAACTTCAGCAGCTCGCTTTAGGTTCAACAGAAAACATTAAGAGTTATGCTGAACTTCAGGCCGCAGAAGATGTACGTGAAATTAAAGAACTGGTTAGACAGGATGCAAGTGCTGTTTTGCCAGAAAATTATGCATGGATTAAAAAAGAAGTTGCAAAACAATACAAAGTGTTGGGCAAAAAACTTTCAAATCCTCTTCAGTTAAAAGATGTTCTTTCTGCATATGATTCAGAAGCTGAATTTATGGCAATTTTCCAGAAGAACTATCGCAATAAAATCTTAAAAGCTAAAAGATATTATGAAAATTCAGTAAAACTCGGTCTTGATTTGTCAGGTGGTATGAATATCATCGTTAAGGCTGATCTGGATGCTGCTCTTGAATCAATGGGCGATTCTGTAACTTCTGAAAATCGTGCAGATGTTAAAAAAGAAGCTATGTCTAACGCAATTGATAATCTTGCAAGCCGTATCGACCGTTTTGGTCTTACATCTCCAGTAATTCGCCAGCAGGGTGAAGACCGTATTTATATTGAAATCCCAGGTGCTGCTCAGGCAGATGCAATCAATACTTTGATTATGGGTAAGGGTATCTTGAATTTCCGTCTGGTTGATTCAAATGCAACTAACGCTTTCAAACTTTACTATGCTCAGCATCCAGCAACAACTTTCAATGCTACTGGTGATTTAATGGATTCTTCTATTATCCCAGATGATTGCGAAGTATTTGGCGTTTATACAAAAGATGAATATGGTCTTGATGAACGTTATGACTGGCTCGTTGTAAAGAAAGAAGTTGCTCTTGACGGACAGCATGTTCAGTCTGCTCAGGTTCGCAGTGATGAATTTACAAATCAGCCTGAAGTTGTTTTCAATCTTGATTCTGAAGGTGCTCAGATTTTTGCAGAATTTACAGGTGCTCATGTAGGTGAAAATCTTGCAATCGTAAGTGATAACAAGGTTAAATCTAACGCTCGTATTCAGACTGCAATTACTGGTGGTTCAGTTTCTCTTTCTGGTGGATTCTCTTATGATGAAGCTGAAAATATCAGAAAGGTTTTGCAGACAGCATGGTTAAATGTTCCACTTGAAGTTGAAAGTCAGCAGGTAATTGGTGCTTCTCTTGGAGATGCTGCAATTCGTCAGGGATATATGGCTATTATCCTTGGTCTTGGTTTGATTCTTGTTTTCATGCTTATTTTCTATAAAGCTTCAGGAATTAATGCTGTTGTTGCTCAGGTTTTGAACCTCTTTATTATGTTCTCTGTTCTTTCTGCTTTGAACTATACTCTTACACTTTCTTCAATCGCCGGTATGATTCTTACAATCGGTATGGCAGTTGATGCTAACGTACTTGTATTTGAACGAATTAAGGAAGAATTAAGACAGGGCAAGAGTCGTTCTGCTGCTATTTCAATGGGATTTGATAATGCTTTGTGGGCAATTCTTGACTCTAACATTACAACCTTCATCGCAGCCCTTTTCCTTGCAACTTTAGGAACTGGTGCCGTACAGGGATTCGCTGTTTCACTTGCAATTGGTGTTATTTCATCAGTATTTACAGCACTCTTTGTTTCTCGTTTAATGTTCGACTTTGATACAGATGTATTTAAGGCTAAGAAAGTAAGTATTGGTTGGGGGATTAAATAATGAAAAAGACATTTGCTTTTAATAAAGGTTTTATTCCTGCAACAATCCTTAGCTGTGTAGTAATTGTTTTTGGACTTGTTGGTCTTTTTACAAAAGGAATTAACTTTGGTCTGGATTTTAAGCCTGGTCTTATAGAAGAAGTTCGTGTTGCTAATCCTGTAGCAAACATTGTTTATAACGGATCTGCAAAGATTTCTGTTGAATTGTCAGCTGGTCAGATGGATTTGATCATTTCTGGTACAGGTGCTACAAATGAAACAAAATCTTATAATTTTGCAGTTCTTAAAGATGTAGCTGCTCTCGCTGAAGAAGTAAATAAGGTTGATGATGTTGTTATGACTGTTAATGACGGTTCTTATGATACAACAAAATTGTTCTTAAACTCTGCTGCTTCAACACAGCTTACAACTAATCCTTTGCAGATTTATCCTGCAGGAACTTCAAAAATTACAACAGATGATTTACGCGATGCTCTTGGAAGTGAAAGTGTAAATATTAAACAGCTTGGTTCTGGAGCAGATGCTTCATATCAGATTCGTATGGCAGTTGCAGAAGGTGACGGTCAGGATGATTTACAGACTGTTGTAAATGAAAAACTTAACAACAAGTTTGGAAAAGAAAATGTTGCAATCGTAAAAACTGATTTTATTGGTGCTGGTATGTCAAAATCAACAACACATAAATCAATTCTTATGTTTGTACTCGTTATTGTTTTAATCTGGTTATATGCTGCAATTCGTTTCCACTGGGATTTCGCTCTTGGTTCTGTAATTGCTTTACTTCATGATGCTTTGATTATGCTTTCATTTATCTGCTGGTCTGGAATGGAATTTTCTACAACAGTTTTAGCTGCAGTTCTTACAATCGTTGGTTACTCAATCAACGCTACTGTAGTTATTCTTGACCGTATCCGTTACAACCTCAAGATGATGCCAAATGCAAAATCTTTCACAGAAATCTTAAATCAGTCTTTGTCTGATACATTCACTCGTTCTGTTTTGACAACAGTTACAACTTTGATGGCTGTAGTTTCTTTGTATGTTTTCACAACTGGAAGCATCAAAGATTTCTCTCTTGCTTTGATTGTAGGTTTGATTAGTGGTATGTACTCTTCAATCTTCATTTCAAGTGCATTCATCAGCCTTTCTAGAAAGAACTGGAAAGCAGAATACGGAGTTCATCACTCATTAAAAGCTGGTAACTAGTTTTTCTTTTGGATGATTCAGAGGCGTCCTTTTTTACAGGGACGCCTTCTTTTTTTTATCCCTTCTTTATGTTATTTTATTTTTATGAAAGTAATTCGTTCTGATGTTCTTGGCTTTTGTTTTGGAGTACGTCGTGCTGTTGAATTAGCCGAAAAAGCTTTGTCTGAAAATCCTGATAAAAATGTATATTCTCTGGGACCCTTAATTCATAATGAAAGTGCACTCAAGGAGCTTGGGGAAAAAGGTCTTCGTACAGTAGAAGCTTCAGAACTGGATAAAATACCTGATGGAGCTGTTGTAATTATAAGGGCTCATGGGATTCCTCCTGTAACTATTGAGGCTCTCGAAAATAAAAAATGCCTTATTGTTGATGCAACTTGTCCCCGTGTAAAGGCAAGTCAGAAGATGGTGGAAAGATATTCTTCTGAGAGTGATTATGTAATTCTTGCGGGCGACCGAAATCATGGGGAAGTGATTGCAATTGCAGGTTATGCCGGAAAGAATTTCAGTCAGATTCAAAATTATGAAGAAGCGGAAAATCTGGAAATAGCTCAGGCTGATAATAAAAATATCATTTTGCTGGGACAGACCACATATAGTCCAAAAGAATTTGTCAGAATTACAGAATTGTTCAAATCAAAATTCCGAAATCTTGATGTAATGAATACAATTTGTCCTGCTACTAATGAAAGACAAAATGCACTTTTAGAATTATGCAAAAAAGTTGATGGAGTTCTGGTAATTGGTGGAAAAATGTCTGCAAATACAAAAAGACTTTATCAGACTGCTGTAGAAAATTGTAAAAATGCATGTCACATTCAGACTGCCGCAGAAATCCCTTCTTTATTTTATTCGCTTGAAACAGTTGGTATTACAGCTGGAGCTTCCACCCCTGATTCGATTATTCAGCAAGTAGAGCAGGCTTTACTAAATCATCACTAATCCTTTTACGTATTGAATCAAGTAAAAATCTAACCCAAAGAGATTCGGTTAATCATGTAAAA
>CAMPAL010000134.1 GCA_946631855.1 uncultured Treponema sp.
AATTAAAATATTAAAAAGGGATTATGTTCCTGTTATACATTTTTTTACTGCATTATCTAATTTTATTGCTGCAGGCATCAAAGAAAAATGCGACGATTATTATGAATGTAAAATAAAAAAAAGAGAGAGTTAAAAAATGAACGAAGAACAGTTGGATTCAGTTAAGCGTAGAATAAAAAAGCTTCTCGCCCTGTCAAAATCACCGAATGAAAATGAAGCTGCTTCAGCTCTCATAAAAGCAAATGAAATGATGGAAAATTATAACCTCTCTTCATTTCAATTTTCCGAATATACAGAAGCTAAGGTAAAAGGAACTAAGCGTTTTATTAGATGGAGTGTCATACTGGCAAACGCTGTTGAAAATCTCTATGCAACATATCATTACACCGACCACACTGGATCCCTCGTTTTTATTGGAGAAGAGCTTGATGTTTTCATGTCCACGGAAATGTACAAATATCTTGCCAAAATGATAGATAGAATGGCAAAACAAAACATCCGCAAAAACGCAAAATATAAATATCGCCAGTCATACAGAGCCGGAATTGCAAGCCGACTGTACGACAGGATATATGAACTAGGCCAGCAGTGTAGCTGGAGAAATCCGGAAGAACTAAAAGAACAAAAAAAACAAATTGCTGAGTTTGTTGAAAAACAAGTTCAAATTTCTTTATCACAAAAGAAATTTGAAAAGCCTAATCCTACCGCTTTTTCAAAGGGAAATAATGATGCAGAAGGAATAAGCCTTAGCCGCCAAATGACGGAATCTAGAGTTCGAAGAATAGGAGATGTTGTTTAATGATGAATGAAAAATGCTCAAAGTGCGGCTATACCTGGAATAATCCTTGTTATCATCCAAAATATGGATACTGCTAAGGTCATAATTGAAGTGAGGGTAAAAAATGCAGGAGTTTATTAAAAAAAATATAGAAGTTCAGGCTGTTCAGTATGATGGAATGCCTGAATCTCTGGAAGAATTAAATAATCTTGGTTTGCAATATAAACTAGGGGAAGATTCTTCTATAACTATCATAACTTCTAGAGGTGAAGTTACAGGAGAAATAGGAGATTATATTCTTTTAAGTATAACAGGGGAGTTTGAAATCTGTAACAGAGATAAATTTTTAAAATTATACTCTGAAAAGAAAGATGAAGAACCTGTACAACCTGTAATTCAGTCAGAAATAAAAACTGAAGAACTAGTGCAAAAAGAAGATGAAATAACTTCCGAACCTTCTAAAAAGAATAACTTTTCATTTTTTCCTAATCTTAATTTTATTACTGCTTGTATTGAATTAATCATGATAGTTTTACTTCCTCTTATTATGAATTTTGTTGTTAAAAAAAGCATAAAAACAACAGTTGAAAATATTTATCAGGAAGAAATACAAGAAGAAAGTAATAACTTACTTAATCAGACAAAAATTGAAGCAAAGGCCTTAATAGACCAGGCGAAAAAAGATGCTGTTCTTGAAGCTGATGAGGCATTTAAAAAAGAGATGGAGCGTCTTACAAACGAGAGGGTAAAAAAGTAGCTTATGAATTATTCAATGAAATACACTATATGTGGTTTTAATCAACAAAAATTATTTGATTATAAATTAGATATTAATGATGCTCAGATTCTTCGTTGGCTTATTGATTTTGCAGCTACTGGAAGAATGAGAAAAATCATTGAGAATAATACAATTTATTATCTGGTAAATTATGAAGCAATTATATGTACTTTTCCTATTATGGGGATTACATCTACAAAGGCAATTGCAAATCGTTTTGAAAAATATGTGAAATGCGGATTATTGCAGAAAACTGTTCGTAAAGGTGGTTCTTTTTCAGGAACAGCAACATTATTTGCAATTACTCCTTTGATAGGCGATATGATTTATGATGAAAAATCGGTTGAAACTTCGTCTAAGGAAAATGAAAAGAAAAATTCCGATAAGAACCAAACTTCCTGTCGAAATGAAGAAAAACAAGCTCCTGCAGAACCCGACAAGAACAAAACTTCTTATCGCGACAAGAAGCAAACTTCCTGTCCGACAAGAACTGAACTTCCTGTCGCTTTAAAGAATTCTTCTGTTAACTCATCTGTTATAAATTCTTCTTCTAGGTCTTTCTCAAAAACAGACAAGAATCCTGTTTTGACGGCAGAAGAAGAACAACTAAAAAAAATATTAAATTATTATGTTGATACTCATGGGTTTTCAGAAGATTTTATCCCTCATCTTTACCTGAAATTAAAAGAATTTCAGATTGGAGCAGACAAATATCAGGAATTTATTGATTTTGCATATGTTGAATGCAATAAAAAAGTCAAAGATAAATCACGTTTGATGTCATACATGTATAACTCTATCTGTGACAACTTTTTTATTTCTCAGTTTATTCAGAATCAAAAAATTGTGTTAGACAAGCAAAAAGAGCAGGAAAGTCAAATTATTGAGTGTCCAGTTTGTAAAACTCAACATAGCCGTTTTGAAGATTGTCCGGTTTGCGGCATAAGAAATTATAAAAATCCTTATGAAGTAAAGTTTTATTCGAAAATATTTTCTTTACCTGAACAAAGAAAAACTCTCTTGAAAAAAGAGCTTAATGAATTGTCAAAATCAGTTGGTCTTGAGTTTACACCAGAAAGTATAAATAAAATAAAAACTTCAAAAGAGGCAATTTATAAAAAATATATAAATATTCCACATGAGGAATATGAAAAAATATTCGGATAGGTCACAGGAGGAAGTAAAAAATGACTGATTTGAATGATGTAAAATTGATTGGAAGAATCACAAAGGATTCTGTTTTAGAAAGAACAACAGATGTTGTTTATGCAAAGTTTTCAATTGCAGTAAATAAAGATGTGAAATCGGAAAATGGAGATTATATTTCTACTCCAACATTTATTGACCTTGCAATTTTTGATAACTATGCAGAAAAAATGTACAAGTTTTTAAGAAAAGGGACTCAGGTGCTTATTCAGGGTAGTTTAAGACAGAGACAATGGATCAAAGATGATTTGAAAATTAATACTCTTGGTGTTTCTGTAAATAAAGTACAGCTCTTATCTTCTTCAAAAGCTTCTGGTTCTAGTGTAGAGAATGATAATAATGAATCTGTAGAAGAAACTTCTGCAGATAATACTTCTGTTCCTGTTGAAGAACAGCTGCCTTTTGATATGGAAAATGAAGATCCTTTTGATGATAAAACTCAAGGCATATTTTAAGTTCTAAGGATTGGAGCGCAGCTCTGCGCTCCAATTTCATTTTTACTAAAAATAAGGAAAAGAAAAATGAAAATTGAATTAAATGTGACACCAGATGATTTAGCTTCAATTATTGTAGATCTGAAATATAAACGTTGTAATTGTAAAAATATTTTACAAACAATTTTTAATCAGGTACGTACTGATATTGAAACCAATATGGAAGAATTAAATCAGCTTCAAATAATAAGTGAAGAAGAATTTTCAGGAGAAGAAAAAACAGATTATGAACAAGACAAACTGGATTCTTGAAAAATCAAAAAAGCAGCCTTTAGAAATTTATGAAAAAATTGAAAAGGACAGGAAAAAGGCAGAGGAAAAATGGAAAATTTTTGCATATATTACAATAGCCGGATTTGTTTTTTCTCTGGGTGTTATGGCTTATGCTGTTAATTTACCTAAAACAGTGCCTGTACTTGTATCTATAAGTGATTTTGGTGAACCTAAATATATTGGAGAAGTCAATCGTATAAACTATTCCGGAATTAAAGTTCCTGAAATTGCAATTGAATATCAGATAAGAAAATTTGTTACTAATAAATATACAATTCCAGGAGATTCTGAAGTTTTAAGAAATAATCTTAAAGATTGCTATTCATGTCTTACTCGTGATACTTCAAGCAAATTAAGCTCTGAACTGAAAGAACGAAATCCATTACAGGATATAAAATATTTTCGTAAAAAAGTTGAAATAGAAAGTGTTCTAAAAACTTCTAAAAACAGTTATCAGGTTGATTTTAGAATTGCACAGTCTGCTCCAAACGATATGAATAAAGAAATTTCAAGAATGAGGGGAATTGTTACAATAACTCTTCTTGAACCACATGATGATGATAAGATTTTGAATCCTTTAGGGATTTATATCAGCTCTTATGATTTTACAGAACTAAAATAAGGAAAAGATTTATGAGTGATAATGATAATAAAGAAAAATTTTTTAAGACTTTTATTCTGATATTTTTTTGTGTACTAGTTATTCTTGCATTTACTTTAATGTCAGTTACTTTTACTAGTTGTCATACAATTGATGTTGAAAAAAACAGAATTAATACTTATGAAGGAGTAAAAGACGAAGAATTAAAAACATATAATGATAATTCTTTTATTAATAAAATGGATAAATCAGAGGATGAAGAAGAATTAAGCGATAATGAAGTTTATGTTTCAGAAGTGATGAAAACAAATGATGTTGCAAGTGCCATTGTTTATCTTGAACCTCCAGAAACTATTTATTGTGAACCTTTAAAGGATAGTCCTGATTTATCTGGTGTAGCAGCACTTAAACAGAATCTAAAAGATATAACTGTTTTACCACAATATTCAGAAGGTCATTTAAAAGGCTGGTCATACAAAGAAGGGCAGATTTACCAGGTACATACACAGACTTATCATTCTACTTTGATTCAATTTGAACCTGGTGAAGAAATGCTTGAAGTGCCTTATATTTCTGAACCTGATGTATGGAGAATTTCAAGAGGTGTAGGAATTAAAGATGGAAAGGATACTCAGTTTTTAATAATCAAACCTGACTATAGTAATCTTACTTCTACATTAATTGTAATTACAAATATGCGTATATATCAGATGGAATTGAAGTCTTACAATGATCACTATATGCCTTATGTTAAATGGATTTATCCTCAGTCTGTTTCTGATGGTCAGTCCTGGATTCAGTGGCAGCAAAAAAAGAACAATGAGGCAGTTTTAGAATTTACTGGGCAGAATATAGAATTATGCAGCTTCGATTATAAAATTACACATTCATTAAATAAACCTATATGGTGTCCGGAACTTGTTTATGATGATGGTAAATTTACTTACATTGTCTTAAACAAAAAAACTTTGCAGTCAGAAATGCCTGCTGTATTTATTGGTTCAAGAAAAATTGTAAATACTCAGGTTCATAAAAATATTATCGTTATTAATCAGCTTATAACAAAAGCAACATTGCGGCTTGGTAATGATAAAGTAAAAATTACAAAGAAAAAAACAAGTAAAAGCAAACAGAACTAGCAGGAGAAGTTTATGAATGATAATGATGATGTAATGAGCTTCTCTGATGAGCCTGATATTAATCCTTCTGATTTTGAACCAGATGTTAATTCGATTCCAGAAAAATCAAAGAATGCTCAAGGAACTCCTTCAAATGCTGCGGAGTCTGCTAATTCTGATAATCAAAATGATTATTCAGGTTATGAAGGCTTTGAAGCAATGTCTGAATCAGAATCTATTTCAGGTGATTTGAATGGAAATGCTTATTCTAAAAAATCTGATACAGAAAGTGTAGAAGAGGAAAGTCAGGCAAAAAAGATTTTGGATACAAAACCTTCTGAAAAGGATAGTACAAGTGCTTCAGATAAGAATAAAAATAAAGCTCTTTTTTTAAACCGTTCGAGGCTTTTACTGATTATAGCAGGTATATTTGTTCTCTTTATTTTGTTTTTTACTTTTGTTTTCCCTGCTATTACAGCAAAAAAAGAAAAGAAAGCAAACAATGAACTTGATAAAAATGGAAAGACTTATATTCCTTCTGTACTTTCAAATGATGATGAAAGTCCCAAAAATAATTTTGAAGATGGAAATTCTGCTTTGAATCATAAAGAAGAACCTCCTGAAATTTTTAATGAAAATCTTGAAGAAAAATATCCTCCTTTAGTTCATGAGCAGCCAAAAAACGTTGCTCCTGTTTCTGTTTCTTCTTCGCCTGCAGCTTCTTCTTCTGTACCTTTAACAAACAGAAATGAACAGCAAAAACAGCCTCAGCGCCTGGCTCTTGAACAGATTTCTTCTCCAGTTCAGGCTCAGAATCAGAATAATGGAGCATATTATCCAACTGTAAAACCTCAGGAATATAGCACTAATTATACGACAGGAACAGGTACACAATCATCTTCAAGCTATATGCCTCAGGGTCTTACTTCAAATATAGAAAAATTTATTGCATCACAATCTGGTGGAAATATTGCATCCAGTTATGTTCAGCAGAATAATCAGTCTGCTAAACAGGAATTCTTAAATAAAAATGGAATAGGCGGGCAATTTCAGTGGAATGCAGAATACAGCTTATGGAAGGGAAGTATTATTTCTGCTGTTTTAGATACTGAAATTAATACTGATTTACCAGGGCAGATAATGGCTCATGTAAGTAAAAATGTTTATTCAAGTCAGGATGGAAAATATCTTTTAATTCCACAGGGGTCAAGACTTTTTGGTGAATATAGTTCAGATGTGTCATATGGACAGAATAGAATTCAGGTTATCTGGAATACTTTAATAAGGCCTGATGGACTGGAAGTTAATCTTGGCTCTATGAATGGAATTGATGCTT
>CAMPAL010000135.1 GCA_946631855.1 uncultured Treponema sp.
AATGACGTACTTCCTGATTATGTATTTATGATTGGTCAGGAAATGAAAGCTGGTTTTGATATTTTGTCTAAAAAAGAAAATGCTTTCTGGTATGAAGATAATGAGAAAAAATCTTTTGAAGAAATTGCAGAAAAAATTAATTCTGTAGCAGAAGAGAATGATGTTATTTTGTTGAAAGGTTCTCACTCTATGAATCTTGAACAGCTTGTGCCTCTTCTGGTTCTTGAGGCATAGGAGTGGGTGATGAGTCAGTTTACTTTTTATGCTAAAAGACCTTCTGAAAATTATCATAAAGTAGATATTTGGCTTTTAGCTTCCATGCTTTTGTTATGGGGACTTGGAATGTTTACGCTTTTTGTATGTTCTCAGAATTTTGCAGGAAAAGCTTTTAATGATTCATTGTATTTTGTAAAAAGACAGTTGATGTCTTCTTTATTAGGATTTGTTTTATTTGTAGCTTTCGTAGTTACAGATATCAAATATGTAAGAAAATTCGTATCTATTATCGTTCTTTTTTCGATTGTGATGTGTGTCCTGACTTTTATAAAGCCATTATCAATTGAAAAAAATGGTGCAAGGCGATGGATTCGAATGCCAGGCAATTTTACCTTTCAGCCATCTGAATTGATAAAATTTGCCATGGTTTTATTTCTTGCAAATTATTTTGACAAACAGGAAGAACTGGAAAATCCGGAAGATAAATCAGTTTTTCCTTGTGTTGTCGGTTTATTAATCTTTGTAGGAATTGTTTTTGCACAGAAAGACTTTTCTACAGGAGTTTTTATTACACTTGTTGGAATCCTTATGTTTTTTGTTACAGGAGCAAAACTCAAATGGATATGGCCATTTTTACTGATAGCAATTCCGACAGTCTTTTTAATGATTGTTCTGGAACCTTATCGAATTCAACGTGTAATTGGATGGATTAGACCAGATGAATTTAGTTCAACTGTAAACTATCAGGCTTTATCTGCTAAAAAAGCAATAAGTGCTGGTGGAATCTGGGGAAGCGGAATTGGTGCAGGGCTTTCCAGAATTAACAGTATTCCAGAAATTCAGGCAGACTATATTTTTGCAGGCTGGGCTGAATCTATGGGGTTGATTGGGGTAATTGCTTACTTTGTTTTACTGGTATTTTTCGCATATCGGGGATACCGTTCTGCACTAAATTGTCCTGATCGTTTTTCTGCATATGCATCTTTTGGATGTATATCTGTAATTTTTATACAGTCAATTGTTAATACAATGGTTGTGTGTGGATTATTACCTTCAACAGGTATAAATCTTCCTTACTTCTCTATGGGAGGTTCATCAATCATCGTAACTCTGGCAATGAGCGGATTAATATTAAATGTTTCACGTTGTGAAGAAAGTAGTGAAAAAAAATCTGAAAATGTCGAAATTTCAATAGAGACACTTTCACATTTATAATAAAAAAGATAAAGGGTTTATTAAAAATGAGTGACATGAGAGTTTTAGTTACAGATGATTATTTGGATAAGGATTATTTTCTGACAGCTGATACAAGTTCGGATGATGCTGAAGCAAAAACAGAGAAGAAAATCAAAGTTATAAAAATTTTGTTTTGTATTCTTTGTATTCTTCTTATTGGTGAACTGGTAGTTTATAAATACATAATGCCAAGTTTTTCAAGTCCAAAGGTTACTGTATCTGGACAGGCTAGTTATACTGCTGAAGAAATTGCAAAAATGCTTGTTCCTATGAATAGTGCAAACTGGTTTGATTTTGATGTTAATCAGGCTGTTGCAATCATTTCTTCTGAAGCTGGAATAGATCATGTTTCAGTTGAAAAGAGATTTCCTGATAAAATTTTGATTAATCTGGAAGAAAGAAAACCTGTTGCTGTAACTTTTGTTATGGAAAATGGCAGAACTTCTGCAATGCAGATTGATAAAAATGGTGTTTTATTTCCTGGAAAAAATCAGTCTGCGGTGGATGTAAATGAAGTTCCAATTGTTTCTGGACTTCCTGTTGAATACATGTCAAAAGGAATGAGAATTCCACAGAAATATCGTCCATTGATTGATCAGATTACAAAAATTAGTGAACTTCCTCAGAGATATTTTGCAAGTGTTTCTGAAATTTGTGTTTTACCAAAAGAATATGGAAACTATGAACTCGCTTTAATTCCTGCACAGTCAAAAGTAAAAGTTCTGACAGACCGTGCATTGAATGAAGACGCATTAAAGTATATGATGGTAGTATTAGACGTAGTTAATCAGATTGGAACAGATGTTTCAGAGGTTGATTTACGTTACGGTTCTGTTTCTTATAGAAAGAGATAATTTAGAGGTTTTTTAGAAAATGGCAGATGATAAAATTGTTGGACTGGACATAGGAACTAGTGTAATTAGGGTTGCAATTGGAGAACTTGACCCTGAAACTGGAAATATTCAGATCGCAGGAACTGCCTCTAGAAAGTCAGCCGGATTAAGAAACGGTGTAATTGTAAACATGGAAGAAGTGAAAACTGCAATCAAAGAAGTAATTGATGCAGCTGAACAGAATGCAGGAACGACCGTTGAATCAGTAATAACTGCTATCGGTGGTGCTCAAATTGAGAGCATGAATCAAAATGGAAAAGTTCCTGTTTCCAGTACAAATAAAACTACAAAAGAAATTTCATATGAAGATATAAATAGAGTAATTGAATGTGCAACTGCTATTAATGTTACAGATGATAGAGAAAAACTTCATGTAATTCCCCAGTCTTTTATTGTAGATGGCGTTGGCGGTATTCAGGATCCTCTTCACAGAATGGGAACCCGACTTGAAGTTGAAGTTCATATTGTAACTGCTTCAAAAACTACAATTCAGACTATTCGTACTTGTATTTCACGAGCTTCTTATGCCCTTGATGGTGTTATGCTTAAAACCCTTGCTCAGACTCAGTCTGTATGCCATCAGGATGAAATGGAGCTTGGTTCAATTTTGATTGATCTTGGTGCCGGTACAACAGATGTTCTGGTTTTGTACAACGGTGCTCCTATAAGTACAGCATCTATTCCAATTGGTGGAAATGCCGTTACAAATGATATTGCTACTGTTACAGGAATTTCACCATCTGTAGCTGAAGATATAAAAGTAAAAGATGGCTGCTGCTGGCTTCCAAATATCACTCCAGAAAATGATAAAGAAATTATTCTCCCTGGAGTAGGTGGTCGTGATCCTGATGTTGTAATGCAGTCTGAAATCTGTCCAATTATTCAGGCAAGAATGGAAGAAATTTTTGCAATGGTAAAAGCATCAATTAAGAAAAATACAAATAATGCTATCAAGCAGCTTTCAGGAAATATTATTTTGACTGGTGGCGGTGCTATGATGGATGGCGTTATTGAACTTGCTCAGAATGTTTTCAAAACATCTTCTGTACGTCTTGGAGTTCCTGAAAATCTTGGAGGAATTCCAGAAGATTACAGACGTCCTGATTATGCAACAGTAATTGGTCTTGTTCTTGCAAATAAATCTTTAATTAAAGGTAATGACAGAAAGAAAAAGAGTAGACTTCATCTGCAAAAACAAGAGAAAACAAAATCTGGAGAAAGTGTATTTAAAAAGTTGTTTAAATCCTTTTTCTAATTTATATTTATGATAAAATAAGAAAACTGTTTAGGTGATGATTGCTTGGGGAAGCAATTCAAAAAAGTGGGAGGCAATATATGGGAAATCTTGGTATTTCTATCATTGATGACGATTCAAATTATAATCAGACTTTCAGTGAAAGTAGTCCAACTGTAATCAAAGTAGTTGGCTGCGGTGGTGGTGGTTCCAACGCCGTAAACAGAATGATTTCACGCGAATTAAGCAATGTTGAATTTATTGTATTAAATACAGATTTACAGGCATTGGGAAAATCAAATGCACCTACAAAATTAGCAATTGGTCAGAAAGTGACAAAAGGTTTGGGAGCCGGTGGAAAACCAATTATTGGTGAACAGGCTGCCGAAGAAGATAAGGAACTGATTACAAATAATCTCCGTGGTGCAGATATGGTATTTATTACTGCCGGAATGGGCGGTGGAACTGGAACTGGATCTGCCCCTGTTGTAGCAAGAATTGCCCGCGAACTTGGATGTCTTACTGTAGCTGTAGTTACAACTCCATTTGAATTTGAAGGTCATGTAAGAATGAGACAGGCTATGGAAGGTCTGGAAAAACTTCATGAACAGGTAGACTCACTTATTGTTATCCCAAATGAACAGCTTTTTAAGAATATTGATAAAAATCTTACTGTAAAAGAATCTTTCCGCCAGGCTGACGAAGTTTTGTGCCAGGGTGTTGAAGGTATTTCTAATATCATTACCAGTCCTGGAGATGTTAATACTGACTTTGCTGATGTTCGTAATGCAATGGCAGGCCAGGGAAATGCAATCTTTGGTATTGGTGTTGGTGAAGGTGAAAATCGTGCTACCGATGCTGCCTATAATGCAATCAACAATCCAATGCTTGAAAATTCTAAAATTGATGGAGCTAAAAATCTTCTTATTAATATTTGTGCTTCTGAAGAAATTACTTTAAATGAAGTTGGTGAAATTTGTAAGATTGTTACTGCTTCTGCTGATAAAGATTATAACATGTTCTGGGGACAGGTAACTCAGCCTGAACTTGGTGATAAAATCAGTGTAACTGTAATTGCTACAGGGTTTGAAACTCAGAAAAAAGAACAGCCATCAAAAGAGGAAGAAAAGGTTATTGAACCTCCAAAATATCGCAGTGAAAATGTTGTTTCTACTTCAGAATTAGACAGTCTTCTTCATGGAAATGTTGAAACAAATTCAGAAAAGCCTGCAAGAGCTTATATGCCTAAAAAAGATTTTGATACTGAAAGAAATAAGGATGCTGATAAACCTGGAAGTCTTTCAGCCGGTTTGTTTCAGAATGATGATTTAAGTCAGGGCTCTTTTGTTTCAAGAAAAACTTATATAAAACCACCTGCAGGTATGGAAATTAATGAAAATGATTTGAGCACTCCTGCAATCTGGGTAAAAAATTCTGAATTTGGTCGTACAATTAATCTTTCTGATGATTAATTTTAGGGGAAGTTATTATTTTTAATGACTATTGCTGAATTACTTAATCAGTTTTATTCAGATTTGATTCTTGTAAAAAGGGATTCTGAACAGACTGCTCTGACATATAAAATTTCTGCTGAAGAATTTTTGAACTGGCTTGCGTCTGAACATACTAAATTAAGGGATGTTTCAGCACAGACCCTGATGTATTATCTCGTAAAACGCCAGACAGACGGATGTTCAGAATTAACAATTGCAAAAGATATATCTGGAATCAGAGCTTTGGGAGATTATCTTGTAAGAAAAGGTTTTTGGGAAGAAAACTCTGCACTCCTGCTGGATAAACCTAAAGCCTCCAGAAAACTGCCAAAAGTACTTTCAGTTGAACAGGTAGATTCCCTGCTGGATTCTATTGATAAAACAAGTCCGAGCGGAATAAGAGATGATGCTCTTTTTGAATTAATTTATTCCTGTGGTTTGCGAATTAGTGAAGCCTGTGACTTGAAATTAGCAAATGTTCATATGGATGAACGACTGATTCTGGTTCATGGTAAGGGTGATAAAGAAAGACTGGTTCCTTTTGGCGAAAGGGCCTACGAAAAAATAATGACTTATCTTACCCAGGTTCGGCCCCTTTTTACTGGTGAAAGGAATGTTCCTGAACTTTTTGTAAATTATAAGGGTGAAGCAATATCCAGAAAAGGAGTTTGGAAAAGGTTTCAGACGTTGGAACAGAAGAGTGGTGTAACTGCTAAAGTGCATACTTTACGTCATTCTTTTGCGACACATCTTCTTTCTGGTGGGGCAGATTTGCGTTCTGTACAGGAATTGCTTGGACATAGTGATTTAAGTACTACAACAATATACACTCATGTAACTGATGATCAGCTTGAAAAAGCACATGAAAAATATTTCAAATAAAAAAGGAGAATAATTTTATGAAAAAAATTCTGATTTCACTTGTATTTGGAACTCTTTTGTTATTATCTTTTAGTTCCTGTGGTGTTTCTAATAAATCTATTCTCCGTTATCAGAAACTTGAAGAAGGTGTTTCAAATCCTACTACAGTTGATGAGTTAAAAGACGCAATTAAAAAGTATGGAGAAAGAGCTGCAGATATCCAGCTGGCAAACGGACAGATTGGAATCTGGTATAAAATATTAGGAACCCGCTATATTGATCAGAAAATGTATGGAGAAGCTTTAAAATGTTTCCAGGAAGCTTTGAAATATTATCCTGATAATCAGAATTTGTATTATTATGTTGGTGTTTGTGCCGGTTATATGTCTCATTCTGCCCTTGATTTTGGAGCTAGTGGAAATACTGAAGTAAAGTATAACTATCTGAAACTTGCAGAAGAAGCCTATTTACGGGCAATTTCAATTGAAGATCGTTATGTGCGTGCTTTGTATGGTCTTGGAGTTCTTTATGTATTTGAACTTGATGAACCTGAAAAAGCAATTCCTCATTTGGAAAAAGCTCTGACTATTGATACAAAAAATCTTGATGCTATGTTTGTTCTTGCAAGGGCTT
>CAMPAL010000136.1 GCA_946631855.1 uncultured Treponema sp.
TTACTTTGTAACAGAAGAACAGATTCAGGTTGTTCAGCAGCCTTTATTAGTTACATCTATGGGTAACAAATATGATATCCTTATCAATGTAACTGGTGGTGGTATGAACGGTCAGGCTGCTGCTTGTTTGCATGGTATTTCTCGTGCATTAGTTCAGATTGATCCAGATGCTCGTACATCTCTCAAATCTAACGGATACCTCACACGTGATTCACGTATGGTTGAACGTAAGAAGTACGGTCAGAAAGGTGCTCGTAGAAGATTCCAGTTCTCTAAACGTTAGTTTTCAGATTTGGTTATACAAAAGGCTGTCCACTCGGGGCAGTCTTTTTTTTTATTTAAAAATAGAGCAAAGAATATTATATTTAAAAACATGGTAATTCATTCTATAGCTCCAACTTCATACAATGGCATGTATAAAATTGTTCCCGAAGAAGGTTCTGCATTTTTTATAAGACCTCAGTATTTAAGCACTGTAGATTTTGATTCTGTTCAGCCTCAAGTTGAATTTAACGAAGAAGAAACGGATGAATTACTGGATGCAGGTTTAGCTTCAGTTGTTGAATTAAAAGCGGTGGATTATCTTGCAAGGGCAGAGCAGAGTCGTTTTGGTCTTACCCGAAAGCTTGTTCAAAAAAAATACGAAAAAAAATATATTGATATGGCCCTGGATTATCTTGAAGGAAAAAACTATCTGAATGACCAGAGATTTTCCATTGCCTGGCTGCATACCCGTCGAATCAATCATTTTGAAGGCAGAGTAAAACTGATTGCTGAATTACAAAACCGGGGAATTGCTAAAGAAACAGCCCAGAAGGCGGTGGATGAGTTTTTTGAAGAATACAATGAAGAAGAAATCTGTATAAAGGCCTTTCAAAAGTTTATAAAAAATGGCAAAGAGGGAGATAAACTTATTTCTTCGTTATTGAATGCAGGCTTTTCTTATAAAATGATAAAATGTGTCATGGAGAATAATTAGTCTCTTTTAAGAATCATAAGGGTAATATCATCATTGATTATTTTGCCCCTGAAATCATTTACTTCTTCCATAATCAATTTAATTTGTTCTTCAATTGGAGTTTTAATATATTTCTGGAAAGATTTCATAAGTCTTGCCTGTCCAAACTGTTCACCGTTATCATTTGTGCATTCTGTAATACCGTCTGTAAAAAGAAATAATTCATCACCACTTTCCATTTCGAGATACTGAGAGATGTAGAAAGGAGTGATACTGTTCATTCCAATTACACCAATTGAACGACTGTCCCGGGCAAAGAAAATAAATGAGTTTATCGATTTTTTATAAAGAATTGGTTCAGGATGTCCTGCATTTACCAGTTCAATTTTATTATCAACAATTTTAAGCAGAATACCAGTAAGATAATTTGAAACTTCACCTTTGTTATTTATAAAGCGGGAATTGATTTTATCCATGGTTTCCCAGAGCTCTTCTTTTCCATTTGCATAAATATTGCCATAAAATTGATATTCGATGATGTTTTTAGCAAGCATGGTAAGTAAACCAGAAGCAATACCGTGTCCTGAAATATCAAATATACCAAGTCCAAGTAAATTGTGATTATCACCATAGGCACAGTTTAAATCGCCTGTAACCCCAGCCATAGGAATGCTTTTTGCACAGACAGACCAGTGTTCCCAGAATTCTTCTTCTTTGGACAGGAAGGTCTTTTGTAAGAGTGCTGCATTTTCAATTTCTTTCTGCAGGGTGTTTCTTTGTTTTTCCAGACGTTTTTCACTGTCTTCAATACGGTATTTCAGGAATATTCCAAAAACAAATTCGAGGGCATAGATAATTGGAAATCGGATGGTAAAAACCTCTCCATAATCATAAATATGTTTTGAAAGTGGAGTCCATAAAAAAATAATTAGAATTGCCAGAATAATTGAGTTGATGATGTAGAAGTGAGTCATGCTGAAAATGTAAATTGCAAATAAAGGAACAATTGTCAGCCAGATTGGAGAAAAACCGTTTGCACCACCGGTAATAAGGTATGATATTTCAAAAGAGAAGGTTAAAAGAATTATAGAGATATAAAAGATATTAAGTTTTTTTGTAACAACTGTGTAAATATAAACAAAAATAAAAGCGATTGCATAAATCAGTGAAAATGTAGAAAGATAAAGAAAATTATTTACATAGCAGGCAATAGACATAAGTACTCCAATCACAGTGATTAAAGTACTTATGAATTTTGCCATTATATAGAGTTGTTTTTCCTTTCTTTTTTCGTCAGGTATTTCTGTTTCGATACCCATAAATCTTCTAAATTTATCCTTATAATATTTCTTTTACAGGGACATTTTTGAAATACAACTCTATTATACTATAGAATTTCGCAATTAACTATAAATAAATATTATTTTTGCCTGAAAGTCTCCCCAGTCACGTTTTACAGGAATACCTGCATTCATAATTGTAGCTCCAGAAAGACTTATTTCAGGGTAGTCCTGCTGATTTTCGTCAGGGAAACATACTTTATACTGCTTGTCCGGGTCCAGACCAGAAAGTTTTATAAAGCGGCTTTTATAGTTAGGATGATTAAGCACCTGAACAAAAGTAACAAGGGCCTGTTTTTTATCTTTTGAAACAGACATCCAGCAGTCATACTCATGATTCTGGCTGTAACTTGCAACTCTCCAGTAGTCTCCGTTTCTAACCAGGTCACTGTATTTTTTGTAAAGTTCCACCTGATGAGGAATCTGACTTCTTTCTTCTGGAGGAAGTTTTGTAATGTCCAGTTCATAGCCAAAGGTTCCGGAAAGGGCAACATATCCTCTTGTTTTGAAAGGTGTAACTCTTCCAACTGCATGGTTAGGACATACAGAAACATGTGCTCCCATTGTAGAAAGAGGATAGACAAGGGCAGTTCCTTCCTGAATGCTCAGTCTTTCAATTGCATCTGTATCATCAGAACACCAGATTTGAGGAGAGTAGAAGAACATACCTGGATCAAAGCGGGCTCCACCACCTGAACAGTTTTCCAAAAGCAGTTTAGGGAAGTCTGTAACAAGTCTTTCCTGCATGCGGTAAAGGGCAAGTACGTAGCGGTGGTAGAATTCTCCAATCTGGTCTGATGGAAGATTTGTACTGCCAATATCAGAAAGCTGGCGGTTCATATCCCACTTAACGTATTCAATATTTGCAGAGCGGAGGATTTTTGCTACAGCTTCATAGGCGTAATCTTCAACTTCTTTTCTGGTGATATCCAGAACATACTGCTGACGGCTCATTCCTGGTTCTCTGCCTGGAATCTGGATGGCCCAGTCTGGATGAGCTCTGAATAAATCTGAATCTGGAGAAATCATTTCTAGCTCAAACCAGATTCCAAATTTCATTCCAAGTTTGTTTACTTCATCAACAAGGTGTTTTAATCCGCCTTTTACTTTATCTTCATTTACAACCCAGTCGCCAAGAGAACAGTTATCAGAATTACGTTTTCCAAACCATCCGTCATCCATTACAAGCATTTCAATGCCGTCTTTGCTTGCTTCGCGGGCAATGTCCAGAAGTTTTTCTGTATCAAAATTGAAGTAAGTTGCTTCCCAGTTGTTAATGAGGATTGGGCGCATGGCTTTTTTGTATGGACTGCGGATTAAATGTTCGCGGTAGAGGTCGTGGAAGGTATGAGACATTCCGTTTAAACCTTTATCTGAGTAGACTAAAACGGCCTGTGGTGTATCAAAAGTTTCGCCCGGATTAAGTTTCCAGCAGAAGTTTTCAGGATTAATACCCATCACCATTCTTATAGATTCAAACTGATTGAGCTGGCAGTCTGCAACAAAGTTTCCGCTGTAAATAAAGTTCATTCCGTATACAGAACCAGAATTATAATCAGCCTTGTGGTCGAGCAGAGCCATGAAAGGATGTTCCTGATGGCTTGTTTCACCACGCATTGAAAGTACGCCCTGTTTTCCGTGGTGAACCGGATGGCGGTCAATGTGTCTTTCTCTTGCCCAGGAACCGTGCAGGGTGATTAAATCATAATTATCATTATCAATATCAAAGGCAGCAGATAATGCTTTTTTGATGTAAACAGGCTCTTTTGCCTTAGAAACAATTCTTGTTGAGCGGACAATTGCATCTACATCATCAAAAACTGTGTAAACCAGAATTACTTCCAGGCCAAGAATCGGATCTTCTGTAGTAATTTCCAGAGTATCGCAGTTATCACCAAAAACTGAAGGAAGGCCTGGTAAAGCTTTAGCTCCCTTTGTAATTTTATATGATTTGTATTTAAGTTCAACGCCATTGTTTCCGTTTGCATTTGAAATGGCCAGAGCAGATTCCCTGAAATCACCAAGTCCTTCGGTTGGAAGTTCCTGTGGTAAAAAATCTAAGAGAGTATGTTTTTCGCGGAAAACCTCTCCATTACTCATAAAATATTCAAATTGTCTTAAAAGATAAGAAATATCATCATTACCAATAGTTTTTCCATAGTAGGAATGTCCAATGTAGCCTTTTTTTGCAACTGTAATACAGTAGGTAGAATTTGGAGTGTCCAGACGGAAGGTATTGTTTTTTTCATTAAATTTAATCATTTTTTTCTAATCCTCCAGATTAGTAATTATAGCAGAATTGTATATAAAGAAATGAATAAAAATATGTTTGAATTGTATAAAAAAGAATTCTTATTTGTGCTTTGAAAAAAAAACTGTAGGTGATGAAGCAAATATCTTGATAAATATGACATAAAACGTCAAAATGTCAGATATGAAACCTTATACACACAAAGTTAATTATTACGAAACAGACAAAATGGGCATTACCCATCATTCAAATTATATTCGCTTTATGGAAGAGGCCAGAATATATTTTCTAGAACAGATTGGCTGGGGCTTTGAAAAACTTGAAGCTGAAGGAATTGGTTCACCAGTTATTGCTCTTACTGCAAATTATAAAAAATCAACAAAATTTCCTGATTTAATTGCGATTGATATTTTTGTAGAAAAACTTTCTGCTTTTAAGCTCACTTTTGGATATACATTTAAGGTTGGTGAAGATGTGGTTTTTACTGGAACAAGTTCTCACTGCTTCCTTGATGAAAAGGGAATGCCTGTAATGCTGCAGAAAAGATATCCTGAAATGTATGCTAAGTTTGAAGAATTTCTTGTAAAAGAAGCATAAAGTTTTTTTAGTTTAGGAGGGTGCTTGTGGGTAGAGAAATTGAAATAAAGATTCCGCTTTCTTTTGAAGAATATACAAGACTCTTTGATATTTTTTTTAATAAAAAAGAAACTGTTCAGGGCGTTGAATTTATAAAAAAAAATTCCGGGGATGAAGCTTCAGGAATTGCAACAAAGAGGGATGAATACTGGTCTAAGTATAATTCCAGGGCTGAAAGAATTGAGCATAAAGAAGCCCAGGTTATTCGTATCAGATCGGAAGAAACTTCTGGAGTTTGCAAGGCTTATTTTACAATCAAGCATAAAATTTTTCAGAATGGAATTGAACTGAACAAGGAAGACGAAACTTTTGTAGAAGATCCTGAAGTTTTAAGGGAATTTTTTATAGAAGCGGGATATCACAAGTGGTTCGAAAAAATTAAGAAATCTTGTGGTGCTTATTGTTATTCTTCTGTTTTGCCAGGTGTTGAATTCCATGTTGAAGTTGAACTTGTAAATGATCTTCCTTACATCGAAATTGAAGTAACTCAGGAACAGGGGGAGGCGGATAAAATTAAGCAGGCTCTGCAGGAACTTGTAAGGCAGCTTGGCCTGAATCCCGAAAAAAGAGATATCCGTTCCTGGGTAGAAATTCTCGAAAAAAAATAATTGAAAAAAAAAGGACTGACACTTAAAAAAAAAAGTAATCAGTCCTTAAAAAAATATCATCTAAAATCCAGGCTTCAACACCAGGCATCAAAGCTTTATCTCTAAACCCCTAGCACCTAAAACCTATAACCTAGAAACGGCTCGATAAATCTCGCTTACCGTTTTCAAGGTAAATGCTAAATGAATGTCCCGACGGACATTCATTTTTAACGCATTTTCTAGAAACGGCCTTCGTCCTTGTCCCAGTAGCCTAATTCATTGTGAGCTAAGATGAACTTAACACATTCGTCTACTGTTGTGAAACAAAGTCCTACTACTGTATCTGCACATCCATAGTAAATTGCAATTTTTCCGTCTTTTTCGTCAGTCAAAGCTGCAACTGGGAAACAAACGTTATCTACGAAACCTGTTGTTTCATATGGCTGTTCTGGAGTGAGCATGTAGTCACCACAGCGGTATTTAACGATAGATGGTTTGTCGTGATCGAGGATTGCTGCTGAGAATGAATATACAAATCCATTACAAGTTGTTGCTACACCGTGGTAGAACATGAGCCATCCCTGTTCTTTCTTTCCTTCTGGATTTTCGAATTCAATTTCGATTGGAGCAGGACCACATCCGATCTTAACTCCCTGCCACCAGCCCTGTCCGCCTTTCTGCATAACAAGTCTGTGTTCTCCCC
>CAMPAL010000137.1 GCA_946631855.1 uncultured Treponema sp.
GTTCCTGGGAAAGAGTGTCTCAGATAATTAAAAACTTTCCGGAACTTACAGATTTACAGAAACCTCTTATAAGCGGAATTATTGGTAATAAAGCAACTGCCTTGTTTTTTCGCTTCGTTATAGAAAATAAAATTCCTTCTGCTCAAGGCATTCTTACCGGAAGTTTTGACGAAGTAAAATCAGACCTTGAAAAACTGGATCTTACTAATCTGAGCCGTTTGAATGAAGGACTGTTAAAATACCTGGAAAGTTCTTTGTATTCAGAGTCAGATAAAAAACTTGTTTTTACTAATCTGGAAAATTATTTTGATTTCTTAAAAACATCCGGACATAAAGAACTTCAGGCCCATTTTATTTCTCTTTTGAAGGCAGATAAATATCCTGATACTCTTTATATTCTTTCTTCAGAGTTTGACAGCCTGTATAAAAAAATCATTTCTTTTGAAAATTAAAAGAGAACTATGCAGAGTCTGGAAAAAAGATTAAAAAATATAATTTCAGAATGGTTTTACAGTCAGCCGTTTTTATTTTCTCTGGCCTGTACGCATCCTCTTGTTGAAAATTCAAACATGAAGTGTCCCATGCGTTCTGGCAGACAGAGAATAGAATTTTCTCCTGCATATTTAGAAAAATCCAGCGATGCAGAACTTACTGCCTGTCTTACTTTTGAAACTTATAGAATTTTACTTCAACATCCTTACACCCGTCAGCCATACCATGCAAAAGCAGGAATTATGAATATTGCCAGTGATGCAATCATTTATAATTTAATGATTAAAGATAAATCTCCACTTTTAGATTTTCTTCACCTGCCTTCAATTGAATATTTGAAAAATCAGGCAATGCGTTTTCATACCCTGGAAAATCCTCTTGGTAAAAAATGGGCTGGTACGACAGAAGAAAAGTTTTTTCAGAGAAATCTTTCAATCGACAGAAAAAGTGGCAGGCTTGTTTTTACAGATGATCTTTCTTTTGAAGAACTTTACAGATGGATTGATTTTCTTGTAAGTGAAAGTTCTATCGCCGGTGAAAATGCCGGTCTTGGTCAGATTGAATCTGCATTTTCAAGTGATGCTGCCGATTTGTGGGAGGAAAACCAGGAGGCGGTGGAAGAAATAAAGCAGAATATTCAAAAAGCAGAAATTGACCAGGGCTGGGGTGGACTTGGTGGAAATTTACAGAGAGAATTATCTGATTCCTGTGATTTTTCTTTTGATTACAGAAGGGCCCTTACTAAATTCCGTCAGAATATTGTTTCAGCTAACAGAAAGCTTACCCGTATGCGTCCAAGTCGTCGCTATGTTTTTAAGGCAATGGGATCCCGTTATGAACGTAAAGCCAATATTTTAATTGCTATAGATGTAAGTGGTTCCATCACCGACGAGAGTTTTGAACATTTTAGCCACGCCATTAAGAACTTTTTCTTTTTGGGACTTATTGAAAAAATAGATCTGATATTTTTTGATGTAAATTTAAAGAATACAAAACCAATAACTTTTAAGAAAAAAATTAATCTGGACAGCGTTAAGGGCAGGGGAGGAACTTCTTTTCAGGCTCCCATCGATTTCTTTTCAGAGAATTCATCCGAATATTCTGGCATGATTATTTTCACCGATGGTCAGGGCGATATTCCTCAAATGAAAAATGCCTGTAATAATATCTTATGGATTCTGGACAGTCGGCTTGCTTATGAAAAGGCCCGCAGCTGGATAAAAACTCTGGACGGAAATAAAGCTACCTATCTTCCATTTTAAATTAAAAAAACAGTTTTTAGTATTAAATAATATGATAATGTGTAGTAAAATGATTAACCGAGTTTAAAATTATTGAGAGAGGATATTATGGATTATCTTTTTGCCTTACAAAACATTCGCGAAGCAGCTCCTTCATTTATTAATTATTTTTTCCTTTTTATTTCTGAAATTACCCTTTATCTTGGAGCACTTATAGCTGCCAATTTTTACTGGTCAATCAATAAGGATGATGGTGCATATATTTTAATGGGATATGCAGGTGCTTTTTCTGTTAATGAATTTATTAAAAATCTTGCCTGTGTAAATCGTCCATGGATTCTGGATTCCCGTCTGCATATTGATCCCGTGGCAAAAGGTTCTGCAACCGGTTATTCATTCCCAAGCGGACATACAACAATAGCCACTTCTTTTTTTGGTGGACTGGCATTAACTCAGAGAAAAAAGAAAGGCCTTTCAATTTTCTTTTTAGTTCTGATTTTACTGGTTGCTTTTTCAAGAAACTGGCTTGGCGCCCACACCCTTAAAGATGTACTGGTTGCAATCTGTCATACTTCTTTAATGATTTGTCTTGTCTGTGTACTTCGTTATTCTCTGGCAAAAAATCCTGCAAAAGATACACTTGTAATGGCTTTGGCTCTTGTAATTTCTATTACCTTTTTAATTATTCTTTGTGTAAAAAAATATCCTATGCAGTATGATGCTGCCGGAAATTTACTTGTAGATCCTAAAAAGATGCTTGAAGAAGCTTTTAAATCTACTGGAACTGCTACAGGATTCTTCCTTGGGTGGTGGATGGAAAGACATCTTGTAAATTTTGAAATTCCTGACAACACTAAAAAAAGAGTTCTTCGTTCTGTAATCGGTAGTTTGATTCTTTTACTGTGGCTCTTCCTTATTTCAAAAACTCTGAAATTCCTTGGAGCTTACACCTATTATTTTATAAAATATTTCGTTACATTTTTCTTTATGATGTATATTTATCCTCTTTTATTTTCATCAATTACAAAGGTTTATAAATATGTATGATGATGTAGAATCGGATTTCTGGAAAGAAATATTTGTCCACCTGCTTCATAAAAATATGGTTCGGGTAAATGCCAGTCCTCTAAAAATGGAGCAGTGTAAGGCTGTTTTCGAAGAGTTTGAAAAAAATCATCCTGACTGTAAACCTGATGTTAGTTTTTCTTCATCCTATGTTACCTGGGAACTTTTTGTTAGCGAATCTATAAAACTTAGACTTTTTATTCAGAATCAGATAAAAGCATCTGTAATGCAGAAAGATGGAAATGATTATGTCAAAGTTTGTGATGCAAAATTTCCAAATAATCCCTTTCCTGAAATTGAAGAATTTGTACAGAATCGTCAAAAGTATTTACAAGAGCTGGCAGAAAAAAAAGGATTAAATCAGAGAACTCAAATGCAGGATAAAATCCTTTATGAGTTTATAAAATCACATCTTCTTAGAAAGTTTAAAAATGATAAAGAAACTGTCTGGTCACTTGAAATAAAAAATCGTGACTTTATCCTCCATATTCAAAACTCCCGAAAAACCGATTCAATCATTCTGAACTCAGACAATTATCAGAAAATTATCGCAAATTTATAAAGAATTATTCTCACATATTGCATATATTTACGGAAAATTGTATATTTTTTGTATATTTATGCATTTTAGTGGTAAAGCTAAAAAATTGCTGTGTCGCAATTTTTTTTAACGCTTTGCTATCGAACACTAAACAGGAGGCTATATATGGCAAAAGACAAGGTAATTTTGGCTTATTCAGGAGGACTTGATACTACAGTTATCATTCCTTGGTTAAAAGAAAACTATAACTATGACGTTATCGCTGTTTGTATTGATGTTGGACAGGGTGATGACTGGGATGCAATTAAATCTCGTGCACTTAAGACTGGTGCTGCTGCCTGCTATGTTGTAGATGCAAAACAGGAATATATCGAAGAATATGTATGGCCAGCTTTAAAAGCAAATGCTGTTTACGAAGATGAATATCTTTTGGGAACTTCTACAGCTCGTCCATTAATTGGAAAAATCTTAGTAGAATATGCCCGCCAGGAAAAGGCTGTTGCAATTTGTCACGGTGCAACTGGAAAAGGAAATGATCAGGTTCGTTTTGAATTTGCAATTAAGGCTTTTGCTCCTGATATTCAGGTAATTGCTGCATGGCGTGATGATAAATGGAATATGGACAGCCGCGAAGCAGAAATTAAGTTCCTTGAAGACCGCGGACTCGAAGTTCCAATGAAGAAAGACCAGTCATACTCACGCGATGAAAATATCTGGCACCTTTCTCACGAAGGTCTTGAACTTGAAAAGACAGAAAATGAACCAAACTATAAACATATGCTTAAAAATACAGTTGTTCCAGAAGAAGCTCCAAATGATGGTGAATATGTAACAATTGACTGGGAAAAGGGTATTCCTGTTGGTTTGAACGGCAAAAAAATGGACGCACTTTCACTCCTCAATGAATTGAACGTAATTGGTGGACGTAACGGAGTTGGTCTTGTAGATATTTGTGAAAACCGTTTCGTAGGAATGAAGAGCCGTGGTGTTTACGAAACTCCAGGTGGAGCAATCCTTTACTTCGCTCACAGAATGATGGATCATATCTGTCTTGATAAAGAAACTTATCACTTCAAACAGCACGTTTCTTTAAGAATGGCTGACCTTATTTATGAAGGAAAATGGTTTACAACTTTAATGGATTCTTGTATGGCATTCATTGACAAGGCAGAAGAAAATGTAACTGGCTGGTCAAAAGTAAAAGTTGTAAAAGGTGCTGTTCGTGGTGCTGGTTCTGGTTCAAAATATTCTCTCTACAATGAATCAATTGCTTCATTTACAACTGGTGAACTTTATAATCATAAAGATGCTCAGGGCTTTATCACTCTTGCAGGTCTTCCACTCAAGGTTCGTGCTATGATGGAACAGCAGGTTGGTGAAGGTCAGGCTATTACAGAAAGCAAGAACCTCAAAAAACGTCCAACGGAGTAATCTTATATGAAGAAAGCATTAGCACCTCTTCCACCAATGGGCTGGAATTCCTGGAATACTTTTTCCTGGAATATTAATGAAGAGTTAATTAAAACAACAGCTGATTTTTTTGTTGAAAGCGGTCTTCGCGATGCAGGATATGAGTATATCGTAATTGATGACTGCTGGAGCGAAAAACAGCGTGATTCAAAAGGTCGTCTTGTTCCTGATCATGAAAAATTTCCTAATGGAATTAAGCCTGTTGCAGATTATGTTCATTCTAAAGGCTTAAAGTTTGGTATGTATTCCTGTGCAGGTACTCACACCTGTGCCGGTTATCCTGGAAGTTTTGAACATGAATTTGTAGATGCTCAGACCTTTGCTTCCTGGGGTGTAGATTATCTCAAGTATGATTTCTGCTATAAACCAGCTAGTGCAGATGGTCCAAATCTTTACAGACGCATGGGAATGGCTTTACGAAACTGTGGACGTGACATTGTTTTTTCTGCCTGTAACTGGGGTAGTGATAATGTTCATTCCTGGATTCGCGGTGCAGGAGCAAATCTTTTCCGCTCAACTGGTGATATTCAGGACAGCTGGACTTCTATCGCCAATATTGCAAAAAGTCAGCTTGATAAACAGGCTTTCGGAGCTTCTTTCTGTCATAATGATATGGATATGCTTGTTGTTGGTATGCATGGAAGCAGCAATAATGAATTTATTAATGCCGTTGGTGGATGTACAGATGTTGAATATCAGACACATTTTGCTTTGTGGGCAATAATGAATTCTCCATTGATGATTGGTTGTGATGTAAGAAAAATGTCTGCAAAAGCAAAAGAGATTTTGACTAATAAAGATGTAATCGCAATTAACCAGGATCCTGAATGTCGTGGACCTTTCTGTGTTCGTCAGTGGAATAATCCTGAAAATGTTTTCAGTCTGATAAAACCTCTGACTGGTGGAGATTATGCAATTGGTATGTTCAATTTTTCTGATAAAAATGCAGAAATGTCTCTGCAGTTTTATGATATTGGACTTCCATATGCTTCTGGACGTTCACTTGAACTTTATGACTGTTATAAGCATGAAGTTGCCGGTACCTTCTCCGAGCGTGCATGTTTTACTGTAGAAAGTCATGGAAGTTTGGTTTTCCGCGCAAAACTTGTTCGAAAATAGTTTGATAAATAGGAAAAAACTGTGAACTATAAGTCCTGCATGAGATGTGATAGTGAACTTTTTGCTGATGATATTGCCATTTATAAAAAACTGGTAAATCGTGGGGCAGAGGATTTCTTGTGCATGGACTGCCTGGCAAATGATTTGAAATGCAGCCGCTCTGATCTGGAAAAACTAATTGATTATTACAGAAAGAGCGGCATGTGTACTTTGTTCCGCTAGTTTATTTTCTTTCGAGTATAAGCAGGGTGATATCATCATTCTGTTTTCTGTTCTGAGTGAAGTTTTTAATATCACTTATAATACATTCAACCTGGGTAGAAAGAGGGCGTGCTATATTTCTGTTGGCTGATTTCAGGAACTTATCTTTTCCGTAAGTCTGGTCTTCTTCATTTTTTGCATCAGTTATACCATCTGTATAAAGAATTGATTCATCACCTTTTTCCATTGTAAAATTATATTCTGCATAATTAACAGGAACAT
>CAMPAL010000138.1 GCA_946631855.1 uncultured Treponema sp.
TTGGGGTAAGCGTAATTCATGATGTTATAAAAGGAAGAATTGAAAAAGCAAAATCATTACTTTCCAGAAGCAATTTTTCAATTACTGAAATTTCAAATAAATGCGGCTATAAAAGCGAGTTCCATTTTATGCGACAGTTTAAAAAAGAAACGGGCTTAACTCCAACCGAGTTCCGCCGAAGTTCCAGCTGGATACAGATTGAAAAAAGCAGATAAAAGAAAAATGCTATAATTTTTATACCCCCCCTATTCTACCGAAAGCCTAATTGATTTTGTATTGTTTCCAGCATTCAGATTCCAGAAGAAGGAAAGTGCAGAATCGTCAGTAGCCGAAGAAGATACGGCAGATGGATTAAATACATTTTCAAAATAAGAAAGTTCGAGACCATCATGATATGAACCATACCAGTATCCGTCGACGTCTGTAACACCAAGTGCATTTTTTAGAAGAAGACTGAAGATATATCCATCACCTTCCATTTCAAAACCGTTATTTGTAGCACTAATTGTTACACTGTCCGCACTTGAATCAGTTGCCATTTCATCATCTGCAACCAGTGTATCCATTACAAGACCAAGTTTTACAGAATTTTGAGAACTTGTCTGACTTGTGATGGAAAGATAAGGCTTTTCACCATCATATTGTACACATGCTGAAACTGTCAGAGTAAGCTCTGGAGTTTCACCATCTGAAAGTACATTTACCTGATAAAGTCCATTATTCTTTTCAATTTTATAGAAGTTTGTCGCAGTAGCCCTTGTCGCATCATCTGTATCACTTTCAAGTTTTACCAAATAAAGTACGCCATCAATCTCTACAACATAATGAAGTCCACTAAAATTGTAAGAAGTTGCGGCCCAGTTTGTTCCATAATCCTTACTTGCAATTACATCAATACCGCCATCATCAACAAGCCTGTTTTGTACAACCGGATGATTATTATCTGTAATTTTTGAGCCAAATCTAAAGGCAAGCTGATACTGCTTATCTGTAGCAGCAAGAGTATAAGAATATTCTTCCGATTTTGACCAGTGATTGTATGTTGTTATAGTCTGGAAAGTTGAAACATAAACTTTTGCAGTATGATAAAGAACATTCAAACGATTTTGAGAAATAACTCCATATTTAACATGAATTTCATTTCCAGGAATATCATCATCCTCATAAATATCAGAAGAGATTTCTACAGTCTGATTTTGAGAATTAATTGAATAATAAGAACTGTCCAGACTAGTCTCAAGTCCTGTTTCACTATTATAAAGATAAACTTCTGGATCACAGTACCAGCTGGCAGTTTCATTTTTTTCTGCACTAATTAAGATTTTTCCATTTCTGTTTAAATCTGTGGCAAAAGTTGAATTTTTATTTGTAACATTAAGGCTACCATCTGTAGTGTCAGAAGAATTAATGTCACTTTCAGAAAGTTCTCCTTCAGAATCAGCCTGAGTACTTGAAGGATTTGCATACTGATTTACATTCACGCTAAGTTCTGTTGTATCATCAAGTTCAACTGACATAAGCAGATAATAATGGTGGATATTTGTTCCATCCGCAGAAGTTACTTTTGCATGAACTAAATAGAAAACATAATCTTCTTCGCTAATAATCCAGTCACCAAAATTTGCATACTGATAATTATTTGCATTTGTAACTGCAGCCTGTGTAATAAACTGCCATTTGTCTGAATCATTATTCTGGTAGTCATCTGCTGTTTCAAACAGTTGGGATTCAGTTCTATTTCCCAGGGCATTGATAATTGCTGTTCTTCCAAGATTAGCCTGATTTGAAGCATATAATTCGGCCTCAAGAAGGGATGTCTCACTTACGGTCTGGAGGAAAGCACTGTATTTTGCAGTAGGAATTGTTTTTTCATAAAAATTATAATAAACAGAAGTATTTTCTTCTTCATATAAAAGAATTCCACCATCTGACCAGGTAAATCCGCTGCCCTGTTTAAAAATCTCACTTGCTTTTTCTGCATATGTATCTTCACTTTCCAAAGGATATTCAGAAAGTGTAAAACTTCTTAAGCGGGATTCTTCATCTGCTGCATGTACAATTGTTACAGTAAAGGCGTTATCATTCATTTCTCCATTTGAATTAGAAACTCCATAAGTAACGACAGAAGTTCCTACTGGAATGGCAGAAATATCAGAAGTCCATTCTCTTGTAGAGCCAACCTGAGCAAAAGTAACAAGAGAATTTGCAAAAGTTTCAGATTCTTCAGAACCATTAAGACCAGAAACTTTTTTATAAGATTTTACATAAAGCGACTGATTTTTCTGATGCATTTTTACAGTCAGACTTATGCTTTCTACATCATTATTTATATAGAAGATTCCGTTTTTATATTGATAACTTCCAGAAAGTCCTGTAAGGCTTGAAGGAGTGTTATCCAATTCAAAAGTATCACGATCTGGTTTTATAAAAGTTAAAGTTTGAGATAATTCATCATCAACGTAGATTTTGACCTGGGTTGTGCCCATAGGAAAATCTTTAAAGGTATATGTTGTGACCTGGGTGTAAGTTATTACTGTAATACTTGCAGTTCCATCAGAAACAAGAGTATCAGTAATTACTGTATTTTTTCTAGAACTTACTACCCTGCCATTATCTTTTTCTTCTGTTACTGAAACTTCTGTTGTAGAGCCAGAAACTTCCCCAGCCGTTGCAGTTCTTGTTTGTGTAGTTGTTTCTACTGTCTGTACAATACTTTCTACGGCATTTTCACCAAGTGTCAAAGTATAAAGTCCGTCACTTCCTGCTCTTACTTCTACGCGGCCAGCTTCTGTATCCGCAGCATAGCCTGTAAATTCGGTGTTTGCAATTCCACAAGTATCGCTTGAGCGGGTATTTACGGCAGAATAAGTTACTTTTTTATTGTTGACTGAATCTGCTCGGTCGCTCAATCTGAACTTGAGTTTTAAAACATCATAATCTGTACCAAGTTCTTTTTGCGGAATAGACTGAGGAATTGTATAGCGAACATCAGAAGTAGTCTGATAAGTATAAATCTTTTCTTCCGCAGTTTTATCTTCTCCAATCTTAGCAGCATAAAGATAATTAATTGTCTTATTTTCACTGCCTGGTTTGTATACTTCTATTTTGTGATAAGTTACATCGCTGTAAAAAGAAACTGTTCCATCTGCCGCAGCATGATTGTAAGCCCTTGATTCTGTTTTTATCCAGAGATCACTTTCTGCAGTCTCGCCGTCGTTTAAAAGTTCAAGAGCAAATCGGTAGGATTCTTGAGTTACAGAGGAAGCATTTTCGGTATTTTCGGCAAAACTTTCTTCTTCTGAGCCAAGATATGCTGATGACCAGGCAGAAGCATCACTTATATCAGTTGAATAATAAACATGTGTATGAGAATCCTCTGGTACAATATTAAAGTAGATTGCAGAAACATCACAGGCGGAATCGGCTCTTGTATAGATTTTATACACAAGAGGAGAGTCTATTGTTCCACCATTAGATGATTTTACTGCCGCTGGAGTCATGTCAGAAAGTCCCGATGAATAAGCATTTGAAGCCATATCCTGCTTAGTAATTCTATCAGCTATACAATCGTAAGAAGCATAGTAAATTTTTGAAAGTTTTGTATTTCCAATAATTTTGTAAACATAAACTGTATAAGTTCTGCTTTCACAACCTTCTTCTGTGACGGTAAAAGAAATTGTCTGCAATCCCCCTTGCAAAGGAACGCTTGTATCTTCAAATTGTATCACAGCATTTTTTGTTGTAGACACAGGATTTGTCATGCTTTCGGTGTCTGTTAAAGTTGGATTAATTATTATTTCATCAGTTTCTTCATCAACTACGATAGAATAAATTGTTACATCCCTATCAAAAGTAAAAGAAGTTACGCTTTCTGTTTCATTATCAACACTTTCACCATTATCATCTACAGTTTCTTTAGTAGTTACTGTTAAATCTTCCAGTTTTGAAGTGTCATCTTCTACAGACGAATCTGAACTTTCTGAGTCTGTACTTTCAGCAAGGGAAAACTGTACTCTTGAAAATCTGATTATGTATTCAGCATAGATTTTTTCTTTTAAATCATATTGAGAAACTACAGCCTTTACTTCGGTAAGTCCATATGGAAGTTCCATTCGTCTTACCCTGTCTGTATTCTGATTTTCTACTGCAAAAACAGAACTTTCTGTTAAATCTATGCTTTCAGACAGTTCTTCCATATGATCCAGTCCAACAATATTTTTGCGTATTGTTCTGGTTACTGTAGTAGTTGTTGTCGAACCATCCGCATTTTCTTCTTCGCTTGTTTCACTAGTAGTTCCAGTATCTGCCTCATAATTCAGTTTTACTGTAGCTGAACTTGTATCTGGACCAGAAATAAGTATTCCATCCGAATCTGTTATAACAACTGTTGTGGTGGTAGTCTGATAATAATCATATCTGTAAACAGGTTCTGCAATTTTCTTTGCAGACCAGGATACACTTGCCTTGCTTGATGCAGGAATTGCTTTCACATAAAGATTTTTATCATAATCAGTCAAAAGAGCATCTAAATCATCTTCTGAACCGACCTCATAATACAAAACTCCATCTTCATATTCGATTGTATTTCTTACATAATTATCACTTTCTTTTAAAGCTACAAGTCCAGTTGTAAGTTTTGTTTTTTCAACGCTGCCAGTTTCTGGAAGAACAAGTGATGTAAGCAGATGTTTTTTATTTAAAATAATGACATATTCATCAGAATAATAATCATCATCTGCAGTAATTTTTATTGTAACTTGGGTTGTTCCATAAGGAAGATAATCAAAAACAAGAGGTTCTCCTTCTTCATCTGTGTTCACAGAAAAAGGAACTGTTACAAATGTACTAAGATCCACAAAACTTTCTGTCTGAGGATTGATAAAAGTACTGCTATCTGAAGGCATTGGTTCAATATTTGTTGTTCTTGTTTGAACTGCTGAATACTGAACTATGGCATTTTTATCATTTTTAAAAGTCTTGATAGTTACAGGATCGTCATATCCGTTCAAATAAACAGGACTGGAATAAACAGTTTCTTCTGAATCATCAAGTTCATACCCAATTTCATAGGTGTAAACATCTTTTGAAAAATTAATCTGATTATAATTTTCCATACTGGATTTTATAACTACAATTCCAGCTGAAAGTTCTGTATTCGTAAACTCCTTAGCAGTCTCTGTAAATTCATAAAAAGATTCAGGTGATTCATTGTCTTCAACAGTAGTTTCATCACTTCCCGGTGTATATGTAGAACTTGTGTCTGTTGGAATTAAGCCAGAATCTCCACTTTTTGGACTTCCATCAGTATTCATAAAACTTTCGAAAAGATTAGAACAGGAAGTAAATAAAATGCCTGCTAAAATTAATGATGTAAAAATACTCTTCTTCATTTTTAATCCTTCTTTTCAATTACAAATTCTACACGGCGGTTCTTCCACCAGTTTTTGGTATCTTTCCATTCTGCAAGTGGATTTGCACCACCCATTCCTTTTGCAGATAACATTTGTCCAGGAATTTCCCGTTCAATTAGCAAATTAAGAATTGCTTCTGCTCTGCTTTCTGAAAGAGGAATTAATTCTGTAATATTTTCTTTTTCAGTGTTAGTTACGTTATTTGCATATCCTTCAATAATTACAGAACAATCAAGATGCTGTTTAAGCTGATATGCAAGGCTGTCCAGAGTTTCGTAATTTTCTTCTCTCTGTTCCTGGGAAATTTTTACGAAAGTAGCTCTATCCGGGTCAAAATGAATTGTATTTACAATAATCTTCCATTTTTTATCAGGAATGATTACTGTCATAAGAATTCCGGTTTTAAATGTATCTGTAGAAGTTACAAAATCCTGGCCAAAATGCTCTTTATCGTTGTTAGATGGATGTACAGTCAGTTTTACAGAATACATATTCATTGAGAATACTGCTTCACCTGTATCAGAAATTCCATCCCAGTTAATCTGTGAAGGTAAAGCCCCTTCTCCACTAAATGATTTTATTACAGAATTTTTTGGATCCAGTACTTCAAGTGTCCAGGATTCAGGTTCTCCCGAAATATTTTCAATAACTGTATTAAAGGTGATAATATCATTAACTCCATCACCATCAGGAGTAAAGTTTTCTTTAATTGAAGCTGTCACTTTAGCTTTTACAGGTTCAGAAATGTCTTCCACTGGTGGATACTCTATTATGTCTTCTGTATCAGGATCTGGCTGAACTTCCTGTTTTTCTAATTCAAGCAGTTTCTGTGCAAGTTCTTTTTCTTTTTGTGCAGCTTTAATCTGATTTTTATGGAAGAGACCCAGAGGATAAGTTCGGAAACCTACAGAAGCTGTAAAAAAGGATGCAAATCCTCCTCCAATACTTGTGTCATAAAAGGTATTCC
>CAMPAL010000139.1 GCA_946631855.1 uncultured Treponema sp.
CTCCAAAAGCAAAAGCTCTTGCAGAACAGGAACAGGTTGAAATCAGAAAATACAACATTATCTACAAGTGTGTTGAAGAAATTCAGCAGGCTATGGAAGGTATGTTACAGCCAGATACAAAAGAAGAAGTTGTCGGACAGGTCGAAGTTCGCAATACATTCAAAGTACCAAAAGTTGGTGTTATTGCCGGATGTATGGTCAGCGAAGGTATCGTAAGAAGAACTTCAAGCGTAAACTTGATTCGCGATGGAATTGTAAAATTCACAGGAAAGATTTCTTCTCTCAAGCGCTTTAAGGATGATGCCCGTGAAGTTAGCGTAGGCTACGAATGTGGTATTGGACTTGAAAACTGGCAGGATATCCAGGTTGGAGATAAACTTGAAATCTTCGAAATAATCGAAGTTGCAAAGAAACTTGGAAAAACAATTGCCGAAGAAGAAGCAGAAGCTGCAAAACGTAATGTAACTGCTGCAGGTTCAGAAGGAGCTGAGTAATGGGTCAGTATCGTATTCAGAGATTGAACGATCAGCTCAGAGATGAAATTTCAAAGTTGATACTGAAAGGGGAGGTGAAAGATCCTCGAGTATCAACTTTCCTGAGCATTAACCGGGTTGAAGTAACAACTGATCTTGGTTATGCAAAGGTTTATGTTTCATCCTTCTTACCTGATAATCAGGTGGAAAAAGGTGTAAACGGGTTAAATGCAGCTGCTGGTTTTATTCAGCGTGAAATTGCAAAAAAACTTAGAATTCGCCAGTTTCCAAAATTACAGTTTCTTGTAGACAGCGGAATGAAAGAAGGCTTTACAATGGTTCAAAAATTGAATCAGCTGGAAAAAGAATCTAAAGAAAACGCTGCAAATCAGGATTCTGAAGACACTGAAGATTAAATATGTCGAGTCAAGGCACGCTCACGCTAAAAGCCTTGACTTCGCCGTTTTGAGGGTTTTGTAATAAACCCTCAATCAAGACCAGAACTTTTTAGATAATCAGTTCTGGTCTTTTTTTACAAATCTGTAGTGAACTCGACCGTTTTCATCCTTATCGATTAAGCCTGCAAAATCATCATCTTTTGTAAATACAGCTGTAATAGAATTATTTGGAAGAGTATGCAAATCCTTATCAAAAAGTTTTGAACGTAAAGGTCGCCCGTTTTCAAAATCAGATTTTCCAGTATCAGAAAGCAGATTGATAATTTCAAAACCGCACAAGCTGGCTGTGTCTTTATCAACCTGATATATTTTCTGGCGAATATCTTCCTGCAAATCTAGTTCGGCCTGGTCAGGAACGTATTTTTGTCTTTCTTTTTTAAGTGTTCTTTCTTCTTCAGCTTTTTTAATCAGAACTTTTTGATTTTCCATTTCGTTTATGGCGTTTTGAATGGTAAAATCAGGAAGCCTGTTAAATCCTGCTGCATTTTCAATCTTAAAATGACCGATTCTGGTTCTATAAAGTCCAATAAGATTTGCAGAACTTCCACAAGCCTGACCAATATCTCTGGCAAGACTTCGAATATAGGTTCCTTTTGAAACTGAAAAATTTATAAGTGCGTATTCAACAAGATTTTTATCATTTTTTTTCAATTCTTTTATTTCAGCTTTATAAACACAAACTGGTCTTGCGGGAATTTCTGCTTCAAGTCCACTTCTTGCTAATTCGCTGGATCTTTTTCCATCAATATGAATTGAAGAAAAAACTGGAGGCTTTTGCATTATCTTTCCTGTAAATTTTTCGACTGCCTGTTTAAGAGTATTTTCATCGGGAAGGGAAGTTTCTTTTGTAATTTTTCCAGTATATTCCAGTGTGTCTGTTTCTTTTCCAAACTCAAAAACAGCCTGATATTCTTTATCAAACTCAATTATGTTGCCTGCAAGACGGGTAAGAGAGCCTGTACATACAACAAGAAGGCCCTGCGCAAAGGAATCTAATGTGCCTGTATGACCAACCTTTGTTGTTCCCAGTGCTTTTTTAATGCTGTTGAGTGAGGTGAACGAGGTAGGACCAGGTTTTTTAGCAAAAAGTACGATACCGCTTTTATTCATCATTTCTTTCCAATTTTATCAGATTATTGTGGTTCTAAATATGAAATATCTTCAAAAGTACCGTTTATTGATACAATCTTTTTATCTACAATATCAAAATTAATATCGCATTCTGTATATGTTTGATTATCTATATGAATATAAACTATGTATGAAACTGAATCATTTTTTTCATGAAGATAATAAGTTAATCCGCCAAATAAAGAATAAATTTTTTCTACGGGGTCTCCGATTTGAACTGATGAATTTGTCAGCAGAGTGTTATCAACAAGGTTAATATTAGGAACTCCCCTTAGATTTGTATAATTTTTTCCGTAGTAGATAATGTTTTCATCTGGTGAAGTTGAATCAAAATTGATTGTCATGAAGTAATATAAATCCTGCAGCTCATTTGCAAAATCATAATTTTCTTCATTTTCATCCTGAATTATAAATCCTGAAGTTTTTCTTTCAATTTCTTTTTTAGTTTCTTCTGCCTGTTTTTTATACATCTGCTGCTGTTTAATTTGATTTCTTTTATTTATGCTTTGTATTATTGTTAAGGAAAGGGCAACTGAAAAAATATAAAAGAAAAAGCCAATCAGAAAATTTGTGATTATAAAAAGAGGAATAAGTCCATAACGTTTTTTTTGTTCAAAAGTATTTTCCTGTGGTTTGCAAAAGAGAAAATAAAGATTATAGAAAGGTATAAAAAAGGTCCAGAGTTTTTTTCCACATGCATTGATGAGTCTAATATGAAGACTGCACAATTTAAGAAGAAAAAACATATCAATAATTACAGAAAAACTAAATGCACCTATAGAATTATTAAATATAAAATGGATTAGTGAAAAACGGATTGTCAAAAAAAGGCTGTAAAACAAAAAATTCAGCCAGTATTCTTTTCTTCTTGTTTTACCAGAATAATCAAAAATATTAAAAAAGTTTTTCATCAGTACTCCTGTTTAGAAAATTTCAAAAGAACAAAAAAAAAAGCACTTCGTTTTGAAGTGCTTTTAGTGGGCAGTGAGAGGATCGAACTCCCGACATTCTGGGTGTAAACCAGATTGTTTGAAAAGATTCACTTCGCCTGCATTTTATCTTAAGTAAAGGAATTTTACAATCTTGAACGTTATGAGTGCTATTTACATTTACTATTTGTTTAAAAAGATTTTCTTAAGGAGAAATTTATTATTCCTTTTGAAATAAATTGTAACTGTTTATGGCTCTCGAATCTGAGCCATTTATACAGTTAAAAGTTAAAAGTTTTGGACTGTAACCTATGGCTCAGGTTACAGTCTTTTTTTTGCCATAAATGGATTATTGCAGGATAAAACCCCTACGTAATTTTTCTGCAAAAAAAAGTATGTTCAATTCGTACTTATGGCAAAGACGAAGTAAAGCAAAGAAATACAGCACTCTCTTACTTCGTTGAGGGAACAGATAGCAATATCTGTTTCCCGTTTTTATCGCGGGGTGGTGCAAATGGTCGCATGCCAGAGTAAGCCTCTGGAGCTTGAGGGTTCGAATCCTGTCCCCGCTATATATGAGTGTTACTCATTTATTACAAATTTTAATGATCTTGGAGAGCCAACAAGATGAAAACAATTAGTTTTGCCATCCAGAAGGGTGGTACTGGAAAAACATCTACAGCTGTAAGTGTTGCTGTAGAACTTGCCGAAAGAGGTAAAAAAGTTATTGTATTAGATGCAGATCCTCAGGGAAATGCAACTACATGGATTGGGATTGAACAAATAAACTTTGAACTTGCCGATGTCCTCATGAAAAAATGTGAGGTACAGCAGGCTATTGTTGAAAGTAAAATTGAAAATCTTAATTTTTTACCAACAGCTAGTGTTGGAGGTAGTCTTAAACTTTACTCAAAAACACTGGCAAACGAATCGCCTTTTGCCGTAAGACAAATCTTAAAGAAAATCAAAGAAAATTATGATTACTGTATTATTGATACATCTCCAGCTTTTGGAGCTTTAGAAGAAAGTTGTTTTTTAGCTAGTGATGAAGCAATAACTGTATTAAAACTTGATGAATTTTCTAAAGAAGGTCTTATTTCTTTTTTATCAAATATTGAATCAATGCAAGACCGTTATGATACAGATAAACCTGTTATGAATAAAATTGTCCTTAATGGACGTGATTTAAGGCTTATTCAGCAGCAGGGAATACTTGAAGAAATTAAGCAGTCTACTGATTCTCAGATTTATATAATTCCTACCGATACAGCATTTTCTAAAGCTCAGTCAATTCATTATCCAATTCAATATCTTGATTCAACCAAAAAACAGACTTTAGACGTTATCAAAGAACTCACAACAGCTCTCATGGAGGAATAGAAAATATGTATGTAGATGATGCATTGGATTGGATAAAAGATTCTATTTTAATTTTTGGTATGCTTCTTTGTATAGCAATTATTGGCTTTCTTACTTTGAAGAAAATTAATATCGCCAAATTAAAAAATGAAACTGATTCAATAAAAAATAAATTAGAAATCGAAAATCTTAAACTAGATAATGAGTTAAAAAAAATCCAGCTTAAAGAATTAGGTTTTGCTTTTATTGAAGAATCAAAACAGATTGAGGAGGAATAGAAAATATGTATGTAGATGATGCATTGGATTGGATAAAAGATTCTATTTTAATTTTTGGTATGCTTCTTTGTATAGCAATTATTGGCTTTCTTACTTTGAAGAAAATTAATATCGCCAAATTAAAAAATGAAACTGATTCAATAAAAAATAAATTAGAAATCGAAAATCTTAAACTAGATAATGAGTTAAAAAAAATCCAGCTTAAAGAATTAGGTTTTGCTTTTATTGAAGAATCAAAACAGATTGAGGAGGAATAAACTATGGCAAAGAAAATAAACTTCAACGAAGCTTCAAAAAGCTCAAAATCAGATTTTTCAGAAAATTTAAAAAGTTTAAATAATACAACAAGCGTAAAGCCTGTAAAAACTTCTTTTGAAAAAATCTCACCAATAGACGTTGTTTGTGATGATGATTTTAAGAATCTTTTTCCGCTCAATGAAGATGCGATAAATCAGCTTACAGAACGTATGGAAAGTAAAGGCTATGATGAATCGCAGCCTTTGCACCTGGCAAAGTTCCTTGATGAACCTGAAAAGGATTTTGTTTTGATTGACGGACACCACAGACTGGCGGCCGCAATTGGAGCTGCCCTTGATAAAGTTCCTGTCTATCGACATACCTTTGATACTCGTAAAGACGGTATTATCTACGCTCTTGAATTGCAGCTTCTACGCAGGAATGAAGATAAAAATAATCTTTATAACGACTTTCAGAAATTAAAGAAACTCAAAGAAATTGCTGGCACAGATTTTGAAGAAGAAACTGGACGTCCAGAAGGAAAACAGTCTGAAAAAGACGCTGAGAAGCTTGGTGTTTCTTCTCGTCAGATTGAAAAAATGAATGCTATTGATTCTTCTGATAGAGAGGATTTGAAAGAACAGCTTTCTGAAGGAAGTATCAGTGTAAATGCAGCTTATGATGAACTGAAAGGTAATAAGAAAAAATCAAAGAAGAAAGTTGATGAAGATGATCTGTCTGATGCTTTAGATGATACAGATGAAAATCCTAGAGCTGTAACTGTAAGAAGTCGTGATATGTCAGTTCAGTATAATGCACCTGAAGAAAGTGAAATTGATAAGAGGCTTATTCAGCGTTATCAGGAAGGATTTGTTGAAGGTTTTGAACAGGCTGCAAATTATGTTTTGATGCTGGTGCTTCATGGGGTTTCTAATACTTATATCTATAAGAATATTTTCTGTTCAAAAACAAAACATAATTTTCAAAGCTTCAATCTTTGTAACGGAGATGATCCTGTTTCGGATTATGACTATAACGAGTTTAGAAAGAAGCTTTTGTCAAAATCAAATATTACAGATTTAAATCCGCTTCCTCTTAAAGATTATTCAAAAAATCCATCTGAAGAAGAATACGATGGTCCAGATCTTCCTTTTGAGGATGAATCTGAACAGGAAGAAAAGCCTGGAGTAACTGATATAGCTTCAATTACTGATTCTGATTCAGCGTTTGATGTTTTTTGATTCAACAGGAGTGAAAAATGGAATATTTATTAGTTTTTTTAGAATTAACTGTAATTTTTGCTATTACATTTTTTTCAAAGCCAAAGATTAATACCATTTTAGCAGTTTTTTCTTTATTTATTACTCTACTCTCATTTGCTTTTGGAATAATTGATACAGAAAACAATTTTCTGATAATTAAAATATTAAAAAGGGATTATGTTCCTGTTATACATTTTTTTACTGCATTA
>CAMPAL010000140.1 GCA_946631855.1 uncultured Treponema sp.
TTTACTTGATTCACCACTTTTTTTTCGGTTAGATTTAACGTGATTCAATGCGCTGTCTTTAAACTTATACTTAAGTGTGTTAAAATGACACAATATGAAATTAAATAAAAATCTTGTTTGTTTTACAGGTGGCGGCACTGGAGGGCATATTTATCCTGGTCTTGCTGTTGCTGATGAATTAAAAGAAATTGCCAAAAAAAATAATATTGAATTGAAAATTTACTGGCTTGGTTGTTCTAAAGGAATGGATAAAACTATCGTTGAAAAAGGTATTGGTCCTGATGGTAAAGCAACGGCTGATAAATTTTATGGAATTCCTTCTGGAAAGCTCAGACGCTATTTTTCTATGAAAAACTTTTCTGATATGTTCAGAATTATTGCAGGCTTTTTTAAAGCTTATCATATTCTTAGAAAAACAAAACCGTGCCTGCTTTTTTCAAAAGGAGGATTTGTAAGTGTTCCTCCTTGTTTTGCGGCCCGTTTATTAAAAATTCCTGTTTATACTCATGAATGTGATTTTACCCTTGGGCTTGCGAACCGTATAAATTTTAAATCTGCAAAATGTATGTTTGTCTCTTATGAAGAAACAAAAAATCGCATGTCAGCTGAAAATCAAAAAAGAGTGATTGTTACTGGTAATCCTGTAAGACCTGTTTTTTATAATTCAAATGCAGAAAGAGGATTTGATTTTTTACAGATTGATAAAGCTTCTCTTAAAAAGCCGGTTTTAATGGTCCTTGGTGGAAGTTCCGGTGCCCGCCAGGTGAATGAGCTTATTTTTAATAATATTGATTATCTTTGTAAAAATTTTCTGGTAGTTCATCAGACTGGTCTTGTTAATTCAAATGAAAACAAATCTGCTGAACTTGTTCAAAAATATGGTGATTCTTATAAGCCGTATAATTTTATTTATGATCAAATGCCAGATGTTCTTTCTGCCGCTGATATAGTTTTAAGCCGTGCAGGTGCAAACTCTATCTGGGAAACTGCAGTGTTAAAGAAGCCAATGGTTCTTGTTCCTTTGTGTGGAAGTGGAACGCGTGGAGATCAGGTTGATAATGCAGATTTTTTTACACAAAAGAATGCTGCAATTATGTTACTTGGAAAAGATGTTGATTCTGAGCATCTGGTTGAAGCTTTAGATAAATTGCTGGATTCTGAAAATAGAAAAAATTATACACAGGCTCTGGAAAAAATAATTCCTGAAAAAAAGCCAGCTTTGAAAATTGCTGAAATTATTTTTAAGGAATTACAGGAAGTATAGGGGAGAGATATGACATTTACTGTGGTTGACTGGATTTGTGGGATTATTATTCTTATTTTTGCAATTGCAGGAATTATAAAAGGTTTTGTTAATAATGTTATGGGAAAACTTGCTTTAGCTTTGGGAATTCTTATGGCATGTATGTTTTATAAAACCGCAGGAAACAATTTACTTGCATCTGTTGAAAATATAACTTTTAGAAATATTCTGGGATTTCTTATTGTTTTTGTTGTTGTATTTCTTATTGTTAAATGTATTCAGGTGATTATATCCCGCGTATTTGAATGGGAAGTTTTAAAAAGCCTTGATAGAACTTTGGGATTTGTTTTTGGTGCGGTGGAAGGGCTTGCTGTAATTGGATTGCTCATGTTTCTTTTATCTATTCAGCCATTTTTTGATGTATCTGGAATTTTTGAAGATTCCTTCTTTTATTCTCTTTTAAATATCATTCTTTCTGGAAAATCAAAGGAAATAATGTCAAATGTTTGAAAACTTAGTAAATCAGGATGTTAAAAAAAATATAATCTCAGATATAAGGGGAAATACTCTACCAGGTGCAATTTTGTTTTCTGGAGATGAAGCTTCTGGAAAATTAACAGCCGCTTTGGAAACTGCAAGAATCCTTTCCTGTCATGTACGTACTCAGGGAAAATGGATGTGTGAATGTCCTTCCTGTCTGCAGCATAAAGCTCTTACCTGTTCAAATCTTATGCTTATGGGACCAAGAGATTGTTCGCTGGAAATTTCTGCTTCTAAAGAATCTTTCTTAACAGCCTTAAAAAATAATGATTCCTATCTTGCAGCCACCAGATATCTCTTTTTAAGAAGCATTCGAAAACTTACTCTTCGCTTTAATGGAATTTTATGGCAGGGGGAGAAAGACTATAATAAAATTGCAAGCTTAATAGATTCAATTAATGAAAATCTTGAACTTCTGGATTTTCCAAGAGAACTGCCAGATTACGCTGATGTTGAAAAGATTTGTGAAGAATTAGTGAAAGAAGCTCTGAAACTTGAAAATGACTTTTTATATGATTCAATTCCAGTTTCACAGATAAGAAATATGGAAGAATGGGCTCATATAAAATCTGAAGAAGGTAAAAAGACTGTAATTATTGAAAATGCAGAAAGAATGGCCCTTGGTGTTAGAAATGCCCTCTTAAAAATTCTTGAAGAACCTCCTGCAGACTGCCAGTTCATCCTTCTTACTTCAAATCGTAATGCAATTATGCAGACAATTCTTTCCAGAGTACGTACTTATTCTTTTATTTCCCGAAGTAAAATTCAGCAGAAAGATGTTATAAACAGAGTTTTTCATAATGAAACTTTTGATGGTTCAATAAATGATTTTTTACTGTCATATCTTGAAGTTTCTCCTGAAATAATAAAGGAAGAAGCCAAAATCTTTTATAATGCAATTTGTAACCGTAAAATTCCTGATATTTCTGATATTGTTTCTAAATGTAAAAATTTTTATCCACGCCTGGAATTAAAATTGTTTCTTAAAAATATTGCAGCTTTTCAAAGACAATTAATGTATACACAAAATGGAGCAGAAGCAAGTTCCGAATGCATGAAACTTTTAAGAGAGTGCTGGGATAACATCACTTTGTACAACCAGACTCCAGTTTCGGCTTTTGAAATACTTTTACGTGATATATCTCATTTGAATATTGTTAGAGAAGGGGTTTTTAAGCCTGTATGAAAAATTATGTAAAAAGAATTTCTCAAAAATCAGATAAACTGTCAAAAGAACAAATTTTGGACCTTTTTGACGAAGTGGTTGATGAAAATGAAAGCTATAAATCAATCATTAATTCTTTGTCTTCTGGAATTTTAATTCTTGATAATGATTTTATTCTCCAGCGACACAATAAAATGGCTGAAAGTCGTCTGCCTTTTAATAGTCATCTTGAAGAAGCTATAAATTCTGGCCTGCCAATCTGGAATTATATTGATGATGAAGATATTGCTTCTTTTATAAAAAATTGTGCCGAAAAAGAAATAACTAATTCTTCTGAAGAATTTTCAACTAAAACTCCAGGCGGAAGCATTCGTTTTATCACAATTACAATTTCACCACTTGTTCATGAAAATCAGATGGATGGAAACATTATCATCGTTCGTGATATTACTGAATCAAAAAATCAAGAAATTCTTCTGCATAGAATGGAAAATCTTGCAAATTTAACTAATCTTGCAGCAGGAATGGCTCATGAAATCAAAAATCCTCTTGGAGCAATTAGCATTCATATTCAGTTGATACAGAAGGCGGTGAAAAAAGCCAGGGAAAATGAAAATATTCTTCCACCACACAAGTTTGTCGAAGATCATATTGACATTGTAAACGAAGAAATTGAACATCTGAACCGGCTTGTAATGGAATTCTTAACTGCAGTTCGTCCTGTAAAAGCAAATCTGGAACTAAAAAATCCGGATAAAATTTTATCTGACCTGGTTATTTTTCTTAAACCGGAATTTACAAAGGCTGGTGTAAAAATTAATTTTGATCCTTCTGGTTCTTCTCAAAGAATCATGCTGGATGAAAAACTTTTTAGAGAAATTTTTATTAATCTGTCACAGAATTCTCTTGCCGCTATAAAAGCAAAATTTTTTGAAGAGACAGAAGACCATTGTAAACTGATAATGAATGCCGGATTATTTTCGATTTCTACAAAAGTTCAGGATAACAAAATGATTTTTACAATTTCTGATAATGGCTGCGGCATGTCTTCCGAAACTGTGTCAAAAATTTTTGAACCATATTACACCACAAAAGCGAATGGAACTGGACTTGGTATGACAATGGTCTACAAAATTGTAAAAGAATTTAAGGGTGATATTCTTGTTGATTCACAGGAAGGTCAGGGAACTCAATTTACTCTTTCTTTTCCAATCCCTCAAAAAGATACAAAACTGCTTTCTAATGCATAATGAAATGGAGGCCTTATGAATAATTTTACATTACTTACAATTGATGATGAAGAAAACATCAGAAATGGTCTGGCTGATAATTTTGAACTTGAAGGCTATCAGGTAAAACAGGCTGCCTCTGGAAAAGAAGGTCTTGAACTTATTGAAGAAGGCGGAATCGATCTTGTAATCACTGATTTAAGGATGGATGGAATTTCAGGTCAGGAAGTTGTTCGTCAGGTTACAACAAAATTTCCTGGTATTCCAATCATTGTTCTGACTGGTCATGGAAGTATTGATGATGCTACAGAAGCTATTAAAGCCGGTGCTTTTGATTTTCTGACAAAACCTCTTGATCTGGATCACTTAAATATTGTTGTAAAAAATGCTCTCCGTGGAAAAGAATTAGCACAGCAGAATAAAGAACTCAAAGAAAAACTTTTAAATCAGAATAATTCCATGGAAATGATTGGAAAAAGTTCTGAGTTAAATAAAGTAAAAATTATGATTTCAAAAGCGGCTCCAACAAAAGCAAATGTTTTGATTACTGGTGAAAGTGGAGTTGGTAAAGAGCTTGTTGCAAATGCAATTCATAAACAATCTCCAAGAGCAGACAAGCCTTTTATCATTGTTCACTGTGCAGCTCTTTCGGAAAGTCTTCTGGAGAGTGAATTATTTGGTTTTGAAAAAGGTGCATTCACAGGAGCTGAAGCTCAACATAAAGGTCGTTTTGAACTTGCCAATGGTGGAACAATTTTCTTAGATGAAATTGGAGAAATTAATCCTTCGACCCAGGTTAAACTTTTGAGGGTTCTGCAGGAAAAGAAGTTTGAACGTGTAGGTGGTGAACAGACTATTTCTGTTGATGTCAGAGTTGTGGCCGCTACTAACAGAAATCTTGAAGAAGAAGTAAAAGCTGGAAAATTCCGTGAAGATTTATACTATCGTCTAAATGTTGTAAGAATAGAAATGCCTCCTTTAAGAGAAAGAAAGGATGATTTGCCTTTATTAATGCATGCCTTCCTTAGAGAGTTTAATATTGAAAATGAGAAAAATATTAAGGGGTTTGATAACCGGGCTAAAGCAAGTCTTATAAAATATAACTGGCCTGGAAACATCCGTGAACTTAAAAACTGTATCGAAAGTGCAGTTGTAATGTGCACTGGTGAAGAAATAAAACTGGAAGATCTGCCTTCCTCAATTCGTGCAAACAGTGAAGAAAAGTCTATAATGATTCCTCTTGGTATTCCAATGGAAGAAGCTGAAAAGATAATTATCCAGGAAAATCTTGCTGCAAATAATAATAATAAAACTAAAACTGCTGATATTCTTAAGATTGGAAGAAAGACTTTACACCGAAAAATTGAAGAGTGGGAAAATAAAGAGTAATTGTTAATATGTCTACAAAATAATACTTAAGACTCTGTATTAAAATATGTACACAATGTTTTGTAAGCTTCTTGTATCTGATCTATGGTTAACTGTCTATTTTTGTAGACTAAATCAGAAATTTGTATAGTGTTTTTAGTATCAGGATGGGTCTTTTTTAGTAAAAGGTGATATTTTTGTTTAATTTTCTTTGTTGTAACTGGGTACGCTATATCTAGCGTGTTTAGTGCATTTTGTATATAAGCTGGATATTGCATAATTTTTGCATATTTATACATTTTTATAACCTGAGCTTTATTATTCAGTTCATTTTTATTATGTATAAATCCAAAATTTACCTTTATTTTATCTTTTTTTTCTGTATTTTTAGACGAAAAAAGACCAGAATCAGCATTTTCTTCTGTCTGAACCTGGTCTTTTATTTCTTCTTTTGTAGAATTTTTAGGAATTGTGCCCGAATTTAATGCTTCATTAAGTAAATCTCCTAATTTATCATACATGTCAGGCATTTATTATTCCTAAGACTAAATTTCTGTTCCAGAAGGAATTACTGCATTTTTGCGAATAACAATGATTCCGTCTGCACTGTAGAATGAACCGTGGTCTCCATCTTCGTATTTCTTTCCACTTACGCCGATTTTACAGTTGTTACCGATTTTTGCATTTTTATCGATAATTGTTTTTGCAATC
>CAMPAL010000141.1 GCA_946631855.1 uncultured Treponema sp.
TGAACACAGACGGTCTTGCTGACTACTACAAGAAGACTCTTCCAGAAATCCTCAAAGTTGATGTTGAAGGATGGAAGAAAGAAGTTAAGGATATTCGTGAAAATCATTATCCTAAGTTCGGTAAGCACCTCCCAAAAGAACTTACTGCTATTCTTGACGACCTCGAAGCTCGTCTTAATAAAGCATAAGTTTTGTATGAGTTTATCGTAAGATAGACTTGTTAAATATACGAAAGTATGTAAAAAGCCCTGTCGATAACGGCAGGGCTTTTTTTGTGTTTGGATGTTATGGTGAAAAGTTATAAATGGTGATAATTGTTTTTTTAGGGAGGTTAAACTAAAAAAGGACCCTTTTGGAAGGCCCTTTTCAACATAACTTTTTGAAAATCTGCAAGTAAAGCTTAAGCTGTCTGACAGTTGTAGAGATAGAACAAAGTTAATTGAAAAATCTCTGTAGGATTAGCACAGTGAGAAATTAATTTTTTGATGTAAAGTTTCATGTCCTGTGGGTAATCAGTGTTGTCTACAGCCTTGTAATAAGCTTCTTTGTATGAACTTAAGTTTTGCATTTTTCTCTCCTTATAAATGCATTTAGAATTTAACAATAATTATTAAATTATTCAATATATTTTCGGAGAAAAATTAACTTTAATTAAGGTTAATAGAATAAAATTATATTTTTTTTGTATGAATCCAGGTGAGTTCGTGCTTGTTATAGTTTAAATGAACTATAATGCTGTTTGGGATTTCTGCAAATTGCTGGATTAATGGCCAGTTAATATCACCCTGCATTTTAATTGTACAAATCATATTTAAGTTTGGATTGTAATCGAGCCACATTTTAATCCATTCGTAAAGTCTTTCCGGGTAACAAATTACATCTGAAAAAATCCAGTCGACCTGACCAATATCATCCGGCTTAAGAGTAAAAGCGTCGTGTGCCTGAAATTTTACAAGAGGATTGCTCATTAATTCTGGTGCAAGTTCGGCTCTATCCACCGCGTAGACATGTGCTCCTAAGTTGACGAGAACCCAGGTCCATCCACCGGGACAAGCTCCTGCTTCAAAACAATTGCTGTTTGAGTCTGGAAGTGGGGTTCCGTTGAAAAGATTTGCCATTGTAAGACTTTCCTGGATTTTCAGATAAGCCCTGCTTGGTGGATTTTCGTGATCTTCTACAAAGTGTAGTGTTCCTGCCGGGAGATAAGAACTTGTTTTAGCACTTGCAATAAGAGTGTGTTCATCAATCAGCGTGTAAAGTCCGATTGGGCTTTGTGGTATGGAAACAGGAAATTTTCTGTCTTTGAGATTTATGTAAGGAAGTTTTTCCTGTATGAGCTGGGCACGGCGGAAACATGTATATTGATAGGGTGCCCAGTTTCTTTGAATGTTTTTAAGGTGATTTGCAGCTTCTCCAATGGTGTTAAAATTCAGAAAAAATGGTTCGAGGAGAACTGTTCTTGCCCAGTAAGGATATTTTCCTTGAAAATCAGGGAGATTTTCGTAATAGAGGAGTTGTCCGTAACGCTGGCTTGGTTTTTGATCTATGTTAAATCGATTTTTTAGTTCTGAGAGTAATAAGTCTGTTTGTTCTGGAAAAGGTAAAAATGCAATTTTCATATTTCTGATTAAATTATATCTGGAAGCTGGTCTTTTGATAAATCATCAAGCTGTTGAATAAAATCTTTAAGACGGTTGGCATCTGGGGAATAAAGAATTTTAAAACCAATGTATGTGTTTCCTTCTGCTTCCCGAACCCATTGAGGCTGACAAATCAAATTAAGAGGAGCTTGTTCTCCATGGTGGAGAGGAGAAAGTTTTACCTCGTATTCATTATCTAAATCGACTGTGAGAGGAAAAGAATAATGAACTTTACAGCCAGATACACTGATATCATCAAGAACACCAGGTAAAGCACATATTTCTGGTGCTGTAATGCGTCCGATTTCTTCGTATCTTTGATTCTGGCGATTTTCTTCAACCATTCCGAAAGTATAGGGGATTTTTTGATTTGGCTCAATACTGTGCATTTTTACTTAAAATGTCATTTTGAAGCCGAGTGTGAGAGAAATTCCTGGCATTGGATAGTTTTCGATTGATTCGTACTGTGTATTTAGAAGATTGTCTATTCTGAGGTAAGGTTTGATGTTTTTTGAAGGATTTACTTCGCAGATGAAATTTACCAGGGTGTATGGTTTTAGATATGTAATGTTCAGATTAGAAATATATCTGAGGCCGGTGTAATTTGCTTCCATGGTTATGATAATTGGATTAAATACAAGGCTTACGGAGAAGGAATTTGTTAAATCTGGGGTCCACATAATTTTTTTGCCGTAAGTAAGTGGCTCGTTTTCATTTAAGAGGGCTGTGTAGAGATATTCGGCATTTTCTTTAATGATAAGATGATTATTAAAAAGATTGAGGGTAAAGTTCAAATCAATTCCAAAATAAAATGCTGAAGCCAAATTTGCGGTGGTGTATTCGTTGTTTGTGTAAGTCCATTGAATTTTGCTTTCATAGTAGTTGGTAAAAAATGATAGAGAAAAAGGAAAAACTTTATTTTTAAAATTAAAGGTTAAATCCAGACCCCAGCCTTTTTCGGGTTTTAAATCTGGATTTCCGTGGTAACCTGCACCCTGCCAGTATAAATCATCCATAATTGGAAAGAGAATGAGTCTGTAGCCGTTGAGGGCGATTGAAAAGTTGTTGAAAATTGTTGAAAAACCAAGTTTTGGGACAAATGCAAAGTTTTTGCCAGAAAATTTTGCTGCAAGTGGGATGCTGAGTGCAAAATGTTTTCCGAGGGAAATTTTTGTTGTTTCTTTTATGACTCCTGAAAAAAGAAAATGGATTCCATCATTTGTTGAGTTTAAATAGGTGTAGTCCAGTGTGAGTCCAACATTTTCTTTTATATTGTGCCAGGGATAAAAATCGGCGGTGGAATTGTATTTAATTGTATTTACATAATGTTTACTTGAGTCAGTTTTATCATCATAAAAACGGTTGTTGCAAAGCCAGGTTAGGGTATTTTTCATTGTAAAAAGAGGACACAGGTTTGGTGTAAAGAGACTTATGGTGTGATTGTTATTGTAGTCCTGCTGGAGACCTGGATTTCCGGAGTATAGAGGGCCTGGGGTATGTTTGTAGCCTCCGTAGAAAATATTGTTCATGCTGAGAGAGTTTCCATCACCAAAATATGCTGTTAACTGAAGGTTTGATTGGCCGTCTATAATGCTGGCATCGTTTTCACGGTAGGCATTTTGAGCATAAGTAGCTTTGACTCCTGTATCAATAAAAAGCCAGTCGGTAATAGGGCCTGAAAAATTAAGATTCTGACTGATTGTGTCTAGAGGTGTGTTCTGCATAAAAAGAGTTTTTACTTTTGTGTCGGAGGTGAAAGTGCTGTTTATATTTTGTTTTTTTGTTGTGATGTAGATAACACCACCTACTGCTCCTTCATCATCTGTACCTTCGGTAAATCCGCCTTTTATGATTTCGATTCGTTCAACATTTTCAAGGCTTATTGCAGAAAAGTCGAAACAGCCTGTCATCGGATTGTTTACACAGATACCGTCTATTACAACTCTTACAGTTTCATCTGTAAAACCTCTGATAGAAGGTTTCTGGTCGAGTCCATATGGTCCATAGGAAAGAATCTGGATTCCGGTTGATTCGAGCAGTTGTGGCAGGTCTTGAATGTGCATTTCTTCCAGGTCTTCCTGACTGTAAGAGATTTTACTTTCAAGGGTGGAAGGAATGTAGGTGACTATCTGAGGAAGGGTGATTTGAGATTTTTCCGTGGTGGAAGATTCTTCTTCAGTTTGTGCAGGAGTTTCCTGATTTTGAGAAAAAACTTGATTTGTATAAAGTAAAAAGGCAAGACCTGTAAGAAGGAGTCTTGCCTGAAGTTTAGTATTCACAGTTTGTTATTGTTTAGCACATTCGGAGTAGTATCCGAAGTAGCCGTTTTCAATTGTGAATTCTGAGATGGCCTGTTCTAGAGTTGTTGTTGATGTAACTCCGCCAGATTTGGCTGCGCCAGAAAGTTGAACAGAAGATGAAGTAAGATTTTTATAGCTTATTGCGTACCATTTACCAACATCTGGAGCAGTGGTTGAATATCTATACCATGTTGTTGTTGTGCTATTATATGGTGTATAAGAAAGCCATGAGGATGAATCGGTTGGTTCAGTAGTTGTGGATTCATAAGATTTTGTATATTTAACAAATATTGTTCCGGCTGTATCTGAAAGTGGTACAATAACAAGGTTGTTTCCCTCGTAGCCGTTTAAACTTGAAAAAGTTGTAGTTGTAATGGTGTACTGTTCATATTGAGAAGCTTTCCAAGTTCCAATTGGGGCTAAGGAATAATAACAGTTAACTGTATTTGTTTTTGAAAGGTTGTTGATTAAATCACAACTTGTGAAAGTAAATGACAAAGCCACTACGGCTACTGCCAGAAGGTGAGAGAAATGAAATTTTTTCATTTGTTTTTTTCTCCGAAGATCGAAACTGCGCAATCTTCAAAAATTGGGTTTACCATTCCATACGGAAGGTATGTGCTTTTGCGGCACGTGTGTACCAAAGTTTCCGGACTTGAAAATCTGCATTGCAAGAGAGGTTCGTCTTCCCAAGTTGCCTGTAGCTTCTCAGTGACATAAGTGAGCCTTGCTCCAATCATCATGATTAATTTTCTTACCGTTGCGCATTCAGTCTGTGATTTGCACACAGTTCCATTGAAATACACAAGCGAAGTATAACAAAATATATAATATTAGAGAATTAAAATTTTTATAACATATTGTTATTTTGTAACGAGGACTTTTCTTGTTTCGTCAAAACCGTTTCCAACAATGCGGATAAAGTACATTCCTCTTGCAACCTGGTTATTTTTCTTGTTTTTACCATCCCAGTAGAAATAATGCTGGCCTGAAGTAAGATTCCCACGGTTTAGATAAGTGATAATATTTCCATCCAGAGTCATAACCATGATGTTTACTTTTCCATTTGAAGGATTATTGACTTTGAGAACTGTTTTTTCACCGTTTGAAAGGTCTATAACATTGTTCAGAATAGTTACTCCACCTCTTTGTTCTACGCTGGCATGAGTTTTGAAAGACCATAAATCAAGGGATGAAAGAACCGAAGAATCTTTTGTTCTAAGGGCAAAGAGTGGAACTGCAGTACTTAAGGCTAAATTGTAAGTATTGTTTGTTACATCATAATATGGTGCGTTATAAATTCTTATAATTTCATTGTTTGTATCTAAAAGTCCAAAAAGGAATGATATTTGTTTACCGCTTTCCCATGTGGTAGAAAAATCTTTTCCGATTGTAAAATTGATCCTTTCTGGGGTTTCTGAATCTAAAGTTACAGAATCTTTTGTGAGAATGTTTGATAAAGCATTGTTCACTGGAGACAGAGCAGCAATCACACTGTTACTTAAAGCTGGTAGCCAGACTCTGAGGCTTGTATTCAAGTCGGAATTATACTGGCTTGAGACTGAGTTTGAGGTCTGATTTATGGCAAAGTAGGCTCTTACACCAGACGGAAGGTATGTCTTGTCTTCGGTGCCATCATCAATATCTGCAATTAATTCGTATTCATGATTTGCTGGAAGACTTCCGTAATTCTGCTGGTCGGCATTCCAGTCGTGAACAGCCCAGCTTCCTTCGTTGTAAAGTCCATCCATCAGAGATTGAGAGTCATATGTCATTTCTGTGTCGTAGGCATATAAAGGATTTACAACATTTATGGCAAAATCGGAGATGGCATGAGCTGAATACATCGGCATGTAATTTCCTAATTCATCCTGAATGAAAGTTACTCTGGAGTTATTAATTCCTGTTACTGGATCCTGTGTTAATTCCTGATATCCATCTGCATATTTAAGGCGGATATAAAGATTTTGAAGATCGTTTAGACTTATGTTCTGAGTCAGAGTTAGTGTGATTACGGTGAATTCGCTGTCGTTAGTCTGACTTGCAATGTGTTGAATTTTTGCAGGTACGGTGTAATCGATATTGATGGAAGAACTTGTACTTGCAGAACCAGATGAAATTGAGATTAAGTCAAAACATTTGGGAATAAGATTTTCGTATTCTTCTGAAATTTCTATCTGATCTCCGTTTGTATTATCACGATATTTTATAGAATTTGTATCTGTTATGAGTTTTTTTACAAACACCACGTTAAGTTC
>CAMPAL010000142.1 GCA_946631855.1 uncultured Treponema sp.
TCCCAGTCATAAGAAAAACCAAGAGATTTAATCTGCTGGGTGAATTTTTTGATATTTGCATTAGTTGTGATTTTTGGATGTGTACCGGTTTTAATAGCGTAGTTTTCTGCTGGGAGACCAAAAGAGTCGAATCCCATTGGATGGAGAACGTTATAACCGTTCATACGTAGGTAGCGGCAGTAAATATCAGTAGCAGTGTATCCTTCAGGATGTCCTACGTGTAATCCTGCTGCTGAAGGGTAAGGGAACATGTCCAGAACGTACTGGCGTTTTTCCTTTGGAAATTTTGGATCTTCTGTTGCTTTAAATGTTTTGTGTTCGTCCCAATACTTTTGCCATTTAGGCTCAATATTTTCGAATGGATATTTACTCATTTTTTTCCTGCCTTAAAATTTTAATAAGTTATATTATTATAGTAAAAAGCTGAAATAGTGGAAAGACGCATTTTAAATCAAAATAAATTTGTCTTTTAATGTTTTATACATGATAATTGATACATTAACAGGAGAGATTTTTCTTGAATAGACAAATAATTCGTTTACAAAATGCAATTTTAAATTTTCGTCATGGAAGACTTTTATTTATTACATCTTCTTTTTTTGCACTCATTTATCATCTTTCTTTTTTAATTGTATTCAAATGTCTTAAAGTTATGCCAATGTTTTATTTTAACATTGTAAGTGTAATCCTTTTTGCTTTTGTGACCCTGCGTTCTTTTAAAATGAAGAATGTAATCCCATATTATTTTGTATGCTATATTGAAGTTGTAGTTCATCAGATTATGGCAGATTTTTTCCTGGGTGGTGATGCAGATTTTCATTATTTCATTTTGCTGATTGGACTTTTACCTGCCCTTGTTTTTGGAAAAAGAATTAAACTGGCAACTTTTGTCGTTACTATATCAGTTGTTATATTTATGTTGATGGAAGGACATGCTCCTTTTATTTTTCCAGTTTATTTTATTTCGTATAAGGTTATTTCTGTTATAAGAATTGTAAATATTGCCTGTACCAGTGTTGTAATTGCTTCCAGTCTTTTGATGTATGCCTATATAGTTCTTCATGTAGAAAATAATCTTGAAGAGCAGGTTAATCAGAAGACAAAGAAAATTGTCAGACTGCAGGATCATACAATCGAAAGTCTTGCTAACCTTGTTGAAAATCGTGATATAGACACAGGTGATCATATTCAGCGAACTTCTGCTTATGTAAATATTCTTGCAACAGAAGCTTTTAATAAGGGAATTTATCCGTCTGTAATTGATAGAAAATTTATTGATCTTGTAACAAGAGTTGCTCCTTTGCATGATATAGGTAAGATTATTATTTCAGATACAATTCTTAAAAAGCCTGGAAAACTGACTGATGATGAATTCAACACAATGAAGACTCATACAACAGAAGGTGTAAGAATTATCAAAGAAATCTTTAGTTATACAGAGGATAGAGAATACGTCAGTACAGCAATGGATGTGGCAGGCTGTCATCATGAACGCTGGGATGGACTTGGATATCCAAAACAGCTGAAGGGTGAAGAAATTCCTGTAAGTGCAAGAATTATGGCAATTGCAGATGTATTTGATGCTCTTGTTTCTGTCCGATGTTATAAATCTGCACTCCCATTAGATGAAGCCTTTGAAATTTTACAAAAAGAAGCTGGAAATCATTTTGATCCTGTCTTAATTGATGTTTTTATTTCTGTAAAAGACAGAGTTATTGAGGCTTATAATCAGGAAGAAAAAAAGATTTAATTTTTCAGAATTTCCAGATTGTTCAATCTTAAAAAGGTGTAAGTTATTCCTTCTTCATTTTCTGTAATCTGATATCTTCCCGTAATTTCAATTTCCTGACCAATTTCAGGATAGTCCTGAGGGTAGGTATGGTCTCCCGGCCAGATAAATTCAATTCCCTGCTGGCAGCACTGAGTTGCATCTGGAACAATCAGGGCAAAATATTTTTCGCTGGTATTTTCGTTTACAAATACCTGGAAATTTCCGGCAATCTTAATATTCATGTTTTCGTAATCTTCTGGCATAACAAGCATGGCAAAAACAGTTGAATAAATCATCGTTGGAGACATTTTTGTAAGATCCAGGTCTACAATTGAATTATCAAGAGAGGAATCATCCGAAAGCTGATGAAGTTCTTTTGTTGAAGGAATAGAAACTGCTTCCACCGCCTGAATGGGCGTTTCATTTGAAGTCTGATTTTTTTTGCAGGAGAAAAAACTGCCGCTGAGTAATAGTCCTGCACAGATAATAAAAGAAGTTTTTTTGTAGAAGAGTTTATTAATCATCATATTAACGGATAAATTTTCCTGCTATTGTACAAACTAAAAAAGCAAAAAGATCGGCTGCGACAATTGTTGAACCTACCGGAGTGCCAGCCAGAACTGCAATTAAAAGTCCGCTTGTTGAACAGAGAACTGAAATTGCCGCTGAAGAAATGGTTACAGATTTAAAACTTTTGAAGAGTCTCATTGATGAAAGGGCAGGGAAAATTACCAGTGCTGAAATGAGCAGTGAACCTACCAGATTCATGGCGAGTACAATTATTACAGCAATTATGATTGCAATTACCAGATTGTAGATTGAAGCATGGGTTCCGATGGCCTGGGCAAAGTTTTCATCAAAAGTTACGGCAAATATTTTGTTGTAAAAGATGATAAATGCGATGATTACGGATACAGAAAGAACTGCACAAAGCCATACTTCACTTTTTTTCAAAGTTAAAATTGAGGTTGAACCAAAGAGGGTAGAACAAACGTCTCCGGTAAGGTTTGAAGAAGTTGAAAAAAGATTCATCAGAAGATAACCGATTGCTAAAGAAGCTACTGAAATCATTGCAATTGCGGCATCTCCTTGAATTTTGGTATTTTTGCCTGTTCTTAAAAGAAGAATTGCACAGATGATTGTTACAGGCAGAACTAAAAACATATTATTTGTAAGATTTAAAACAGCTGCAATACTGATAGCCCCGAAAGCAACGTGAGAAAGTCCGTCTCCAATGAAGGAAAAGCGTTTCAAAACCAGAGTTACTCCCAGCAGGGATGAACAAAGGGAAATGAGGATTCCAACTATAAATGCATAGCGTACGAATGAAAAACTAAAGTACTGGGTTAATGTGTTTATCATAGTCTTTTGCTTCTCCAAAAAAGATTTCTTTACCAATGTGTAAAATGTGACTTGCGTATTTAAGGGCGGCATCAACATCGTGGGAAATCATGATGATGGTTATGCCGTTATCATTAAGGTCTTTTATTAAAGTATACATTTCTTCTGTAGCTTGCGGGTCTAGTCCTGTAACCGGCTCATCAAGTAAAAGCATTTTCTGGGTTGCACAGAAGGCACGGGCAAGAAGAACTCTCTGCTGCTGGCCGCCTGAAAGTTCGCGGTAACATTTTTTTGCAAGTGGAAGAATACCCATTTTTTCCATGGCTTGTACAGAAAGTTCTTTTTCAGCTTTGTTGTAAAAAGGTCTTCTGCCGCAGCGGGACTGACATCCTGAAAGGACAATTTCTTTTACGCTGGCAGGAAAATCTCTTTGAACTTCTGTCTGCTGAGGGAGATAACCAATTTCGTCGGCCAGAACTCCGTCTCCGGTTTCAATTGTTCCCGAAATTGGTTTTATAAGGTGGAGGATGGTTTTCATTAAAGTTGATTTTCCAGACCCGTTTTCTCCAAGAATGCACAGATAATCCCCCTTGTTTACCTGGAAAGAGATATTTTCTGCAACTATTTTTGAGTTATATCCTAATGTAAGATTTGTACATTTTAATTGAGCCATATTTTCTCCCGTAAAAACTTTTATTTCAGGGCCTTCTGAAGGGCTTCAAGATTTTCCTGCATGGTGCTGATATAAGTTTTTCCGTTAAAAGATTGTCTTAAAGTGGTTGATTGCATGGAGTCAATTTTCAAAATATCGGTTTTTGGAAGTTTTGCATTCAGAATGACTGTTTTTGCAATTTTTTCATCACTCTGGTCTAAAACCAGAACCGCAGGCATTTTTTCTTCTTTGAGTTTATTTGAAAGAAAAACGATGGTTTCAAAACTTGCTTCAGTTTCTGCAGAACAGCCTGCAAAAGCGGCGTAATAGTTCAGTTTGTAATCATCTGTAAGATAGCGCAGAGGAAAACGGTCGCATACCAGAATTGTCTTGCGTGGTGAATTTTTAATCACACTTGCGTAGGTCATATCAAGATTATTTAATTCTTCCAGGTAGGCCTGCAAATTTTCCTTATAAGTTTCTGCATTTTCCGGAACCAGAGAACAGATGCTGTCTGCAATTTCATTACAGAGAATTTTTGCATTTTTTACAGAAAGCCAGACATGTTCATCGTATTCAGTTTCGCTGTCTGAGTCTTCTTCACATTCTGTTTCTTCCTGCATGCCTTCGATAAATTCTTCTTCTTTGAGAGAATCTTTTAAAACATCCATCAGACTGATAACTTTCATGTTTTTATTTGTTGCATTTGCAAGGGCATCTTTGAGCCATGCATCACTTTCTCCACCAACGTAAATTAATAAATCGCAGGTGGAAATCTGGACTATATCTGCTGTTGAAGGCTGATAGTTATGAAGGTCTACACCACTTTTTACAAGCAGACTCAAATTTGTAAAATTATCTGCATTTCCAAGAATTGAACGGGTCCAGTCGTATTGTGGAAAAATAGTGCATAAAATATTTACTTTGTTTGATTTTATCTGAGTTTTTGCCTTGCAGGATGTAAAAAAGCCTGAGAGAAGCATCACACTTAGTATAAGTTTTCCAAATTTTTTCATTTTTTATCCTCTTTCTGACATTCCTTACAAAGCCCGTAGAGAGTGGTCTTGCCTTTATCAATTTCAAAACCTTCTGAATTTTCCAGAGTCTTCATTAAATTATCTGCAATCTGATTTTCCATGTGGAAGATTTTTCCACAGTTTGTGCAGGACATATGAATATGGTTCCGGCAGGCCTGTAAATCATAATACTGGTAGTAACTCTGGCGGCTGCCTTCTTTTGTGACTCTTTTGATTTTTCCTTCGTTTTCAAGTTCTGCAAGATTTCTGTAAACGGCACTGCGGCTGATTTTTTTATTCTGTAAAGCCTGGGCAATTTCCTGAGCAGAAAACATTGTGTCTGGAGTTGTTTGCAAAAAATTAAGCAGAAGATTTCTTTGTTCGGTCTTGTATGTCATAAAAATAATTTGCGAATCAGTCGCAAATTCCTTGCTGCATAATTTACTTGGATTTTTAAGAATGGTCAATAGGTGGCAAAAAGTGCAAAAAAAAAAGAGGATAGATTGACTCTATCCTCCTGTAGAAAAATCAGATTATCTTATTTAAAGATTTCTTTGAATTTTCCGAGTAATACATCTGTTTCGATAGATGCATCAAGGTCTGTAATCTTACCTTTTTCTTTGTAGAAGTTGATAAGAGGTTCTGTCTGTTCACGGTATACATCCATACGGTGGAGGATAGATTCCTGCTTGTCATCATCACGCTGATAGAGTTCTCCACCACATTTGTCGCAGATACCTTCTACCTTTGGTTTAAGAGTAAGAACGTTATAGTTTGCACCACAAGCCTTACAAACACGGCGTGTAGAAAGACGTTTGATAACGATTTCATCTTTGATTTCGAAGTTTACAACTTTTACATCTGAAACTAAGCCTTCGAGCATTTCTGCCTGAGGAATTGTACGAGGGAAACCGTCAAGAATATATCCGTTTTTGCAGTCATCCTGAGCAAGGCGGTCTTTTACAAGTTCGAATGTTAATTCATCACTTACAAGAGAACCTGAATCGATGATTGCCTTTACTTTTACTCCAAGTGGAGTCTGAGCTTTAATATTAGCACGGAAAATATCTCCAGTAGAAATATGAGGGATTTTGTAGTCAGCTGCAACTTTTACAGCAAGAGAACCCTTACCAGCTCCTGGTGGGCCTAAGAAAATAAAATTGTTCATAAGAAAAAACTCCTTCTTATTGATTACTGATATAATTAATATATTTTAACACACAGATTTTTTTTTTACTATGCAAAATTAATATTTTATTTTATTGACTATGAGAATTTGTGTGTTTAAATTTATAGATATTAAACAGTAAAAACTTTAAGGAGGCATGATAAAAAAGTAAACGAACAAGCGGTAATGTGATACGCTGAAGTG
>CAMPAL010000143.1 GCA_946631855.1 uncultured Treponema sp.
AGAATAAATGGGGTGAACAAAATTTATGTTTTTAAGATTTTCAATGTATTGTTTTGGAAGAAGATTTTTTTGCGGATTAAAAGCTTCTCCTGATTCAAAGAGTTCTGTGTTTTCATCAATATACATTGAAAGAAGGGCTTTTTTTGGCAGAATAAATTTATCTTCTTTTGAAATTAAGACAGGCTTTTCGTAAAGACAGATGCCAAAGTTTGTAAATCCGGCTGTTTCGGTCAAATCTTTTAGCGAAGTAAAAAAACTTTCGAGCGTGTTATTGGCTTTAAGCATGTCCATGAGGGTGTAGACTGTGGAAATCTTGCTTAAATAAACTTCCGAAGAAATGTTAAATTTATGTCTGTTTGAGAAAAAGTTTTCAGCAGGATCTGATTTACAGGCACAGGATTCTCTGTAAACTGGAAAAATGTTTATGTTTGAAACCGGTTCCGGATTTTCTCCAGAAAGAACCTGGTCCATAAGGTGACCGCCGGCGAAGCCCTGCTGATAAATGTTCTGGTCGATGGTGGAAAGTTTTGGATTTGTGCTAAGGGCGTGGGAGGTATTATCAAAACCAACGATTTTTACATCTTCTGGGATTTTTACCCCAATTTCTTTCAGGGCTGTCATTGCTCCACTTGCAGTTAAATCATTTGAGCATAAAAGTGCGTCAAAAGTTAGGTCTTCCGGCTTTTTATATAGTTCCTTAAAAATGGTGTAGGAACTTTCTTTATCAAAATTTGCAGTAAAAATGTTATCGGGATTTAATTCCAGTCCGTGTTTTTGGAGGGCCTTCTTAAAGGATTCAAATCGTTCTTTCCCTTCCAGAGATTTTTCAAGATTAGGGGTGATATAAGCAAAGTTTTTGCAGCCGTGAGTATTTATTAAGTGATCTACAACTCTTTCATAAACGGTGTCACAATCTACATGGGTGTAATAATTTTTATTTAAGTTCAGATTTACACCAATTGAAACGACTAGTTTTCTGGTGGAAAATTTTTTCAAATAATTTCCAAGTTCTTCATAAAGCATGGTGGAAGAATAGGAACCGGAAATTACAATAAGTCCGTCTATGTCATTAGATAAAAGCAGGTCTGATACAGTCCAGTACTGGTATTCATACAAGCCGAATTTACAATTTGGATTTTTTGTTTGTGCAATAATTAGTCTGTATTCGGGATTATTGCTAAAATACCCCACTATACCGTTAAGAATGTCAGTGGAATATTCTACCGTCAAGCTATGTATCAAAACCGCAATATTTTTCATACTTTTATCCGATTATTCTTCATTTTAACACTGTTTGCGAAAAACTCCAAATCTAAAGTGTATTCTGAAGCAATATATTCTGCCGGATAATGTAGTTCTATCGTTTCTGAAATGCCTGTGTCGGTTTTTCTGGACATAGCTCCGTTAAAAGTGATTATATCCAGAGCGGCATTTATAAGTCGTCCTTTATTTTTTTCTTTCAGCATTAATTTTACAAATTCTTTCTGAACTTCTTCAATTTCTTTGTGATTACAGGTCTCCTGCTTTTCCCGGGGCAAACTTGTTAAATAGGTGTAAAAACGTTCAAAAAAGAAAGAAGCTTTCATCTTTAAGGCGTGCAAAATTGTATTGAACCAGGGAACAGCCCGTCCGTCATTGTAGAAAAAACAACAGGCTTTTGAAAGCTTGCCTGCAGTTTCTATATCAGTACGGGAATAACGGTCTGTGTTTATGATGTGATATGGAGGAGTTTTTTCAAAATTCAGGTGCAGTTCTTTTGCTCTGTCGTAGAGGTCTGTCCCCGGCAATACAGAAAGACAAAAGAGTTCCAGATTATTTGGATACAGACTGATGGCAAAATCAATGCTGTCTTTATAGCCTCTTAAAGAGTCGCCTGGAAGTCCGTAAATTACATCAAGTCCAAAAATTACTCCTTCATCATTTAAGGCCCTTATTCCTTTTTCAAAATTTTTACGGTTGAAAGGACGGTTCACCAGGCTACAAACTTTTTCGTCGGCGGACTGAAGTCCAATTTGTAAGGCACATGGAATTCTGGTGAAGGCATGGGCCAGCTGACGGTCAATAAATTCTGCACGGGCTTCAAAATAATAAAAAGTATCAGGTGTTTTTTTTGCAATAAGATTAATCAGATTGATTGCCCTTTGTTTGTTGGCATTGTAGGTTGGATCAAGAACAAACACCTGTGGAATTTTTTTCTGGGCGAATAAATCCAGCTCTTTTTCAATTCTTTCCATAGGAAACATTCTTACTTTTTTTTGACCTTTTGATTCATAACAGTAAGAACATTTGAAAGGACAACCCCGGGCAAGTTCCCAGAGTGCTCCTTCATATTCAGCGGGATCCAGAGTTTTGTCCAGATAAGGTGAAAATTCCGGGTATTCTGGAACTTCTGCCGGAAGAGAAGTTTTTTCACCGGTGAGCAGTTCGTATATTGCAGGAGGAACAGTATTTTCACCTTCTCCTGCTATTACTTTATCAAAAACAGTAAAGTCCTGGGGATGAGCAGTAATTTCTGGTCCGCCAGCCAGAGTCAAAACTCCTTTTTGTGATAAAACTGATGCCGCTTTTTCCAAAATCAGGCGGTTCCAGACAAATACAGAGAAGGCAACTAAATCAGGCTTTTTTTCAAGCAGTTTTTCTGCAATGAAGAGGCCTGCCTGGTCGGTGGAAGTTTTTATTTTTTGAAAATCCTTATCTTCCAGATTGAAAGGATAAAGTTCGGTCTGGCACAAATCTTTTGTAAGAGGATTATGCTTGAGGGCGGAGGCACAGCAGGCGGCTCCAAGCGGAAGGGCCTGTGGAGATTTTTCTATTAGTAAAGTTGTAAAAATGATTTTCTTCATCGAAGTTTATTCAATAAAAATGTAATCGGTAAGATATATGTCGCTGATTTTTCCAAGGGAAAACTGGGCGTTTAGTTCAAGTTTTAAGGCTTCTTCAATTTTAATTTCAGTTTCTTCTAAGAGCTGGTTTTTACTTCTTGAAGAAAAATAGGTCTGGAAAATCCCTTTTATAAGAGGAGTTTTTCTGGATAGTTCTTCGTAAAAAACTGTATCACCAGCAGGATATGCCAGCCAGGGACTTATAACCAGCACGCTTGATTCTGCATTTTTATCTTCAGAAGCGGTGATAATTCTGAGTCGTCCTAATTCAAAATATGCAACCTGGCTGTCATTTGCAGGAGCCATAAGACTGACTGCTTTTCCCTGAGAAATTAATACTTCTGGAGACTGATTCTTCTGTCTGCTTTTTGCCCTAATTGTCACAGAAATTATTGTAAGAATTAAAGCAAGTATTACAGCCAGAAGAATCTTTTCAAAATTTGAAAAATTTATATTTATTTTACTCATGATGCACTATATATGGTGAAAGTAAAGCTAAGAGACGGCCTGTTGTTCGTGCAGTAATGTGTACACCATCATCCAGCCATTCTTCTTTCTGAATACAGCCTGCTTTTCTAAGCTCATTTATCAGAATGGTTTGTGATACAGGTACAACATAATCAGCAGATTCCCCATATACCATTTCATAGATTCTGTCTTTTAAATCTGTAAAGCCGAATTCTTCTTTTGCACTGACAGGAATTGCATCCGGGAATTTTAAACGCAGGGTCTGTAGCATTCCCGAGTTTTCATCAGCCTTATCAATTTTATTAAGAAGAATTAAGCATGGATTTTCATCAGCACCAATGTCCTGAAGAACGCTGCAAACTGTTTCGTACTGGAATTCTGCATTTGAATCTGAAGAATCAAGTACCAGAAGAAGGAGATCTGCTTCAACTGCTTCTTCCAGAGTAGACTTAAATGCATCAATAAGATGATGTGGCAGATTGCTGATAAATCCTACTGTATCGGTCAGGGCTACTCCGGCACTTTCATTTAAAGGCATTTTTCGTGTAAGAGGATCCAGAGTAGCGAAAAGTTTATTTTCAACAAAAGCTTCTGAACCGGTTAATGCATTCAGCAAAGATGATTTTCCCGCATTGGTGTATCCGACCAGAGCAACAGAAGGAATTTTTCCTCTTTGTTTTCTCTGAGTCTGGCGGTTTAATTCAACTTCTGCCAGTTCTTTCTTAACAGCGGCAATTTTTTCCCTTACATGTCTCTGGTCAAGTTCCAGCTGAGTTTCTCCAGAACCTTTTGCACCAAAAGCACCACCTCTTTGTCTTGCATAATCATTTCGCATGTGGGCAAGGCGTGGAAGTGAGTAGGAAAGTCTTGCAAGTTCAACCTGAAGAACTGCTTCGCGGGTTTGAGCTCTTTGTCCAAAAATCCTGATGATAACTTCCTGACGATCCAGACAGGAAATGCCGGAAAGTTCTTCCCAGTTTCTCTGTTTGCGGGGCTCAAGATTAAAATCGAAAATAATGTAATCAGCTTCAATTTCCTTAGCGAGTTCAGAAATTTCCTGAGCCTTTCCAGAACCCATTCCATAAGCTGGAGTTGGTTCCAGACGGTTTAATGTGAGACGCTGAACTACGTCCATTCCAAGAGTCAAAACTAATCCTTTTAGTTCCTGGAGATCATTTCCAGGTTCACCAACCAGGAAGGCACGTGGCACTTTCTGGGTTTCTTTTTCAATATCAATCATCAGCCATATTATATCTTATTTTTTCAAAATTTTCCTTAAATCAATACAGAAAAAATGTGTGTATGCCGATATTTAAAAAGTAAAAATGACTTCTGGCCAGAAGATTGCTTTCAGTCTATTGATTGCCATAGGATTGTTTTCGGCCTTTGTACTGACGCTTCATTCAAAAGTTTTTAAGGAACTTGAGACGAAGTTTTACACTCAGTCAAAAATCGAAGAAAACATCGGGCAGTTGAATAAAATTTCAGAAAGCTGCGAATCATACATTTCGGAGATCCTCAATCAACTTGAAAAAAGTGACTCTGCCTGGGTAAAAAATCAGGCGATCAGATCCTTCTACACCCAAAATCCGTCCGAAGCGATGGTAAGTGAAAGAAGAAGGCTCACAGAAGAACTTTTTGCAAAAATTCCAGCTCTCACAGGTATAAGAATTGTTGATAAAAACGGAAAAAATGTTCATTACAGTTCTTTTGATGATACCGACCTTCTTAAACAGTCTGGAATTACCAAGGTTTATAAAAATTATCCTGATATTCAAAGAGATGCTGATGAAATAGAATTTGCAAGTCTGGAAAAACTTTTTAGCGAAAGTCAGGAAAAAATTCTTTTTGATGAAACAAAGAACCGTCTTATCATCACCATTCCTTTCTTCTGGATGGATGAAATTTATTCAGGTCAATGTATTTTTTATCTGAATATGAATTCTGTTCAGAAGGCTCTTAATAGAAGGGGAACTCTGGCAATTGGTCAGAATATCACCATGTATTCAGATTCAAACTACGATGGTGGATTTGTTTTTGATCTTCCTGCAGGAGAAAAAAAGACCTTCAAAGAGGCAGTTTTAAAATACTGGAAAAATAACAGTAACAAAAATGATTTAATGCAGACTCCAGAAAAACTTCTCGAAATGGAAGATGGAAATTTCTGGCTCATTCTTTCAAGTACAAATTCTTCTCACATAAAAATTAGTGGACTTTATACAAGTTCTGAGTTTGAAATTTCTAATGAAGTAAAACTTTTAATCTATATCAGCATTTTTATCACCATCCTGCTTGTGATTTTCTTGATTTTCAGTTTTAGAAGGGATCCTCTGCTGGTTTTGAAAAAACGAATTAAGAAAATTCAGTATGGAATTATTAAAGAATGTATTGATAGTGAAGATAAACTGGAATGGAATCAGGTTGCAAAAAAATTAAAAACCCGCAGAAATGATTTTACTCTGGAAATTTTAAAGAGCCTGAAAGTTCACAATAAAAAGAAAAAGAAGGAACTGGAAGAATTTCTTGATCAGAACTGGTCGGAAATTTTCTCTGTTTTTGATGATAAAGTTGCCGCTTCTTCTGAAAAAAATGGTACTGCTACCGAATTAACTGGTGCTTCTCTGGAGGAAATCCGCAAGGTTCTGGA
>CAMPAL010000144.1 GCA_946631855.1 uncultured Treponema sp.
GGAAAGGCTACAAAAATCTCTATTAAACTTAATGATGGCCGCGAGTTTGAAGGAAAACTTGTTGGTACAGATGAAAGAATTGATATAGCCCTTGTTTCATTCGAAGCAAAAGATGATTCAATCCCGGTTGCAAAACTTGGAGATTCAGATGCCGTTCAGCCTGGTGATATTTGTCTTGCTTTCGGAGCACCTCTTGGATACAGTCAGTCTGTAACTCAGGGAATTGTTTCTGCAGTTGGTCGTTCTGAAACTCACATGTCTTCTATCAGCGATTATATTCAGACTGATGCTGCAATTAACCAGGGAAACTCTGGTGGTCCACTTGTAAACATTTATGGTGAAGTAATTGGAATTAACACCTGGATTGCTTCTTCTTCTGGTGGATCAGTTGGTTTAGGTTTTGCAATTCCAATCAACAATATCAAAAATGCTATAGATTCTTTCATTAAAACTGGAAAGGTAATTTATGGTTGGGTTGGAGTTTCTTTGTCAGATATTTCTGCAGATTATAAAAAAGAGCTCGGAGTCGAAAATTACGAAGGTGCTTTTGCCGCAGAAGTATTTACAAACTCTCCAGCATTTAAAGGCGGCCTGAAACCTGGTGATTTTATTGTTGAACTGAATGGTAAAAAAGTAAAATCAACAAATCAGCTTGTACGCGAAGTAGGAAGTCTTACAGCCGGTACTACTGCCAAGTTTGGTGTAATTCGTGGTGGAAAATGTATTTCAGACCTTGTTGTAAAAGTTGAAGAACGTGGAACAGCAACAGAAATTGCCAGTTCAAAATCATGGCCAGGCTTTATTGCTCAGCCTCTTACAGATGATGCCCGCAAACAGCTTTCAATTGATGATAAGAAAGTTCAGGGTGTAATCGTTACAAATGTTGAAGAAAAATCTCCAGCTGCAAGTTTGCGTCTCCAGAATGGTGATGTAATTACAGCTGTAAACGGTAAAGAAGTTAAAAATCTTGGTGAATTCTACAATGAACTCGCTTCTGCTCAGAAATCCGTTAATTTTGATATTTACAGTAACGGTGGTACAATCACCACAGGTACATACCGTTTTTAGTGTGATATCAATTTTTTGAACTTTATATAAAAAAATAAATTTTTTTTGTATGCATATAAAAGAGTGTTATAATAATAGTCTATGAAAAAACTATTGTTTGGCACTCTTTTATTTTTGTTTACAACACTTTCTGTTTTTTCGCAGGCTGTTTCAGCCCTTCCTGCGGATCAGACTTTTTTAGCTGATTATGTTAGTAAAATATGGACAACAGAAGATGGTCTTCCTGGAATGTCAGTTACAACTGTACTTCAGGATCAGAGAGGTTATATATGGATTGGTACCTATGATGGACTTGTCCGTTTTGATGGCGTTGAATTTATAACCTATAGCCGTACGACAGATTCCCGTTTTGATTTTGCATCTGCCCGTTCTCTTTTTCAGTCGAAGGATGGAACTCTGTGGGTTGGTCATAATGATGAAGGTGTAACTGCTATAAATTCAGATGGCCAGATTCGTAAGTTTACTATGGATAATGGTCTTCCAAATAATAAAATAAACTCTATAAATGAAGATCATAATCACAATGTTTGGATAGGAACATCTTCCGGCGTGTGCTATATAACTCCTGAATTTGAAATAAAAATTCCAAACGGTTTGAAGGAACTTGATCAGGAAAAAATTCTTGTAAACATGATTTATTGTGATTTAGCAGGACGTATCTGGATTTGTACAGGTCTTGAGAATGATCTTTTTGTTTACGAAAATAACCGCATTGAACGTTTTACAGGCATTCATAAAATTAAAAATCCTGCTGTAAGAACTATTATGCAGGATGATACCGGTGCTTTCTGGTTTGGTGTTGATACTCATTATGTAGTACTTTTAAGAAATGCAGAAGAAACTGTTTTTGATATAGCTCATGATCATCATAAAGGTACAGCGGTAAGCAGTATCATTCAGGATAAAAAAGGAAATATCTGGGTTGGTTCAGATTATGGAATTACAATCCTTCATAACGGAACTTGTTCTTATTTTGATAAGCGTAATGGTCTTTCTGATGATATTATTTCTCAAATCATAGAAGATAAAGAGGGTAGTATTTGGATTGCACTCAATCGTGGTGGCTTACAGAAAGTTAGTCACAGTAAGTTTGCAACGGTTTCTATGGATACAAGTGTAAATGCAATTTGTGAAGATACTCAGAGACATCTTACCTGGCTTGCTACAGATAATGGAGTTGCCTGTTATAAAAACAATCTTTTTGTAGAAAACGAAATGACTGAACTTACAAAGGGACGTCGCATTCGTCATATAGAAAAAACAAAAGATAATGAAATTCTTGTCTGTTCTTATGCAGATCCTCCTTTTATCACTTATTCTCCAGAAGGTCAGATAAAGACCTGGAAGGTGAGTGATGGAATTTCTGCAAAATGCCGTGTTGCCATAAAAACAACTTCTGGTGACTATTATGTTGGAACTACTTCCGGTTTGAGTATTATCCACCACGAAGATGGTCATATTTCAACTCTTACTCGTGATGATGGTTTTGAAAATCATTATATCATGTGGCTTTATGAAGATTCTAAAAATCAGATTTGGGTAGGAACTAACGGTGGTGGTGTTCATGTTCTTAAAGATGAAAAAATCATAAAGCATTATTCAACAAATAAAAGCGAGGGTGGTCTTGCTGGAAACGTAATTTTTAAGATTCTGGAAAATAATAACAACATTTGGATAGGAACAGGAACTGGTCTTTCAAAATATATAGAAGAAACAGATTCTTTTGCAAACATTACTTCACGTAACGGAATTGGTACCGACAGTGTATTCCAGATGATTTGCGATTATACACAGACTGTCTGGATGACAACAAACAAGGGTGTTTTCTCGGCTCCTTATCAGGAAATGGAAGAAGTTGTAGAAGGAAAGCGAGAAAAACTTAATGTAAAATATTATGGTACTTCTGACGGACTTATAACCAGTGGGGTTACATCAACTTCGCTTTCGGCAAAAGATTCTTTGGGTCGTGTCTGGCTTACTCTGGTAGACGGATTTGCCATTTATGATCCGGTAAAAGGCGGAAAAAAACAAGCATCTCCTCCAGCCTTATTCCAGCAGTACAGAATTGATGATGAAATATTTGATTGCAATGGGAATGAAATTGTTGTTGAACCTGGAGCACAACGTCTTTCCATCAAATTTACAGCTCTCAGTTATATTTCTTCTGAAAACATTCAGTTCCGATATATGCTCGAAGGTTTTGAAAATAAATATTCCGACTGGACTACATCACGCATTGTATCTTACACAAACCTTAAGCCTGGTACTTACAATTTTGTTGTAATGACCAAAAATGCGGATGGCGTAGTTAGCGGGGCTTCTGGTATAAAAATTGTCAAATTACCTTATGTCTGGCAGAATTTCTGGTTTATGTTTTTGGCAATTATTCTGGTTTTGCTTGTTTCTGTTCTTCTTGTTAGTTTTGGAATTAAACTCAGAATTAAAAAGATTGAAGCAAAGACCGAGGACGAAAGAAAATTCAATAAGGCAATTATTGGTGCTTTTGCAAACTGTGTCGACGGAAAAGATACTTATACAAACGGTCATTCTCAGCGTGTTGCAAAATATACAAGAATGCTTGCCGCTAAACTTGGAGAAAGTCCAGAAACTGTAGATAAGTTCTACAATATTGCACTTTTGCATGATATTGGAAAAATTGGAATTCCTGACGCAATCCTCCAGAAACCAGGAAGACTTACAGATGAAGAATTTGCCATTATGAAAAGTCACGCACACCGCGGTTATGAAATTCTTAAAGATGTGCAGATTCAGGAAGATCTTGCCGCTGGGGCACATTATCATCATGAACGTTTTGATGGCAAAGGCTATCCAGATGGACTTGCAGGGGAAAACATTCCTTGGGTTGCCCGTATTATCGCTGTAGCAGATACCTTCGATGCTATGAGTTCAACCAGACCTTACCGAAACAAACTGCCTGAAGATTTTATTATAAATGAAATCAAAAAATGTGCAGGCACTCAGTTTGACCCTAAGGTTGTAGAAAAGTTCATGGAGTTATATAACGAAGGTGCTTTTACAGATGTATTTTCTAAGTCCTGACTTTTTGATATAATCGCTCTATGTATCGTTTATATGTAGAGCGACGTGAGGGCTTTGAAAATGAAGCTCGCCGTTATTTATCAGAAATCAACAGTTTTTTGGGAATTGCTGGTGTAAAAGCAGTTCGTTATTTCAACCGCTACGACATTGAAAATGTAAGTGATGAAGTTGCAAAAATTGCTGCAACCCGCATTTTCTCTGAGCCTCAGAGTGATTTTGTATTTACAGAAAAACTTCCTGAACACAGCGGAAAAGAAATCATCTGGGAATTTCTTCCAGGCCAGTACGATCAGCGTGCCGACTCTGCAGAACAGTGTCTTTCACTTTTACGCGCAGGTCTGAAAGATGTAAAAACTCTTACTGCCGCACCTCTTGTACGCTGTGCAAAAATCGTAATTCTTGAAGGTAATGTTTCAGACGAAGAAATCAAAAAGATTCAGAATTATCTTATTAACCCTGTTGATTCACGTCTTACTGATGATACAAAACCAGAAACCTTAAAAATGCATTCTGAAGAGCCAGCTGATATTCCAGTTGTTGATGGATTTATCAAAATGGACGACCAGGCCCTCGAAGCATACCGCAATAAAATGGGTCTTGCTATGGACTTTGCCGATATCAAATTCCTTCAGGACTACTTCAAAGGTGAAGGTCGTGACCCTGTTGAAACAGAAATCCGTGTTCTTGATACATACTGGTCAGACCACTGCCGTCACACTACATTCTTAACAGAATTAAAAGATATTAAGATTGAAGACGGTCCTTACGCAGAACTCTTTAAAAAATCCCTTGAAAACTATAACAACATGCGTACAGATTTGTATGCAGGCCGTAAAGATAAACCTGTTTGTCTTATGGATATGGCTGTAATTGGAATGAAGTATCTTAAAAAGCATGGAAAGCTTGAAGATATGGAAGTTTCAGAAGAAAACAACGCATGTTCAGTTTATATAGATGTACATTACACCGCAGATGAAAATGGAAAACCACTTTCTGCAGATGATCCAAAAGCCACAGAACGCTGGCTCATGATGTTTAAGAACGAAACTCACAATCACCCTACAGAAATTGAACCATTTGGTGGAGCTGCAACTTGTCTTGGTGGTGCTATCCGTGACCCACTTTCAGGCCGTTCATGGGTTTACCAGTCTATGCGTATTACTGGTGCTGCAGATCCAACAGTTTCTCTTAAAGATACAATGAAGGGTAAACTCCCTCAGCTTAAGATTGTTCGTGAAGCAGCTCAGGGGTTTTCTTCTTACGGAAACCAGATTGGTCTTACAACTGGTCAGGTAGAAGAAATCTATCACCCTGGCTATGTTGCAAAACGTATGGAACTTGGTGCTGTAATTGCAGCCGCTCCTTTAGATACAGTTATTCGCGAACGCCCAGAAACTGGTGATATCATCATTCTTCTTGGTGGTGGTACAGGCCGTGACGGTATTGGTGGTGCAACTGGTTCTTCTAAAGTTCACACAGTAAAATCAGTTACAACTGCTGCTGCCGAAGTTCAGAAGGGTAATGCAGTAGAAGAGCGTAAGATTCAGCGTCTTTTCCGCAATAAAGAAGTAAGTTTAATGATTCGCCGCTGTAACGACTTTGGTGCAGGTGGTGTTTCTGTTGCTATTGGAGAACTTGCTCCTGGTCTTGAAATCGATTTGGACAAGGTTCCAAAGAAGTACGAAGGTTTGAACGGAACTGAACTTGCAATTTCTGAAAGCCAGGAACGTATGGCTGTAGTTGTACGCAAGGCTGATGTAGATAAGTTTATCGCCGCTGCTCAGAAAGAAAACTTAAACGCAGTAGTTGTTGCAACTGTTACAGATACAAACCGT
>CAMPAL010000145.1 GCA_946631855.1 uncultured Treponema sp.
CGACAGGCGGTTTTGGAGACCGCTGCTCTACCAGCTGAACTACTGCCCTATATATTTAAAACCACCTTAAAAAAAATCAAGATGGTCAAATATCAATTTAATTTTTTGCAAAATTAATTATTTTGCTTTTGTTTCTTTGTGCAAGATAGATTTCTTACAGAATGGACAATACTTATTCTTTTCTAATTTACCAGTAATATTCTTACGGTTTTTGTAAGTAGTATAATTCTTTCTCTTACATTCTGTACACTGCAAGGCAATGATTTCTACTGCGCCCTTTTTCTTGCTTCCCATATTTATCTCCTAAATATAATCACTTCAAAAGTTTTCAAAAGCCCATGTGCAGAATCGAACTGCAGACCTCCACATTACCGATGTGGTGCTCTACCAACTGAGCTACAGGGGCATAGCAGTTAAAACACACTAAGTTATGAAAACGTGCGTTTTAGAACAATAATTCAAAACGAACTTTTAGTCAATAAATTCAATCAAGAATTTAAAGAATTTCCATTGAATTTTTCAATTAATAGATATTATTTTTTATGTATGTTAGTATATACAAAAACGAGGTAATAATGAATATCGACATGCTTATAGATGGAATTCTTGATTCCTATGACAGATACGGCTTAATCAACAGAAATACTGCGGAAAACTTTCCAAACAGACAAAATGTCGTTCTGGTGCTTCAAGATATACAATCCCTCATTTTTCCAGGATTCAGAGTTGCAGAAGATTTAGACTCTGCAAATATCCGCTATATAACAGGACAAAAGGTAAATAACATCATAGCAAAACTTACCCGCGAAATTGAAAAAGCTTTAATTTATACTAATTCAAAATCTGCAAATCCAAAAGAAAACCTTGCCAGCCTGAACTGTTTCAAACTGGCTGAAAAAACTGCAGTATCATTAATTGAGGAAATACCTGAAATAAGACGAAAAATTCTCCTGGACACCCAGGCCCTCTGCAAAGGAGATCCAGCTGCAAAAAGTAATGAAGAAGTAATCCTGTCTTATCCGGGACTTGAAGCAATTTTAGTCTACAGAATTGCAAATTTCTTGTTCAACAACGGAGTACCAATCATCCCGCGTATTATGACTGAACATGTTCATGGAAAAACTGGAATTGATATTCATCCGGGAGCAACAATTGGAGAATCCTTCTTCATAGATCATGGAACAGGCATTGTAATTGGAGAAACCTGTATCATTGGAAATAACGTAAAAATCTACCAGGGAGTAACTTTAGGCGCTTTAAGCGTAAAAAAGACTCTTCAAAATAAAAAACGCCATCCGACTATCGAAGACAACGTTACAATCTATGCAAATGCAACAATCCTCGGTGGTGAAACAATTATTGGAAGAGGTTCTATAATTGGTGGTAACACATGGATAACAGAATCTGTTCCAGAAAACTCTCTCATAACCCAAAGATAAACACAAAAACTTTAAAATAACCATGGTTATTTTAAATAACCTTGGTGATTTTAAAAACTACCTTTTTAGGTGAGGAAAAATTAGTAAAAATTGCAGGGTTAAAAAAAACAAGGTTCCCAATTAGTAACACTAGCAGGGAACCTTGTCGTCCAGCGTTGCTGGACATCGGAGAGAGTTTATCAGCTTATTTACAAGCTATAATGAATATACTATCGGATTATTAACTTGTCAATCATTTTTTGAAAAAAAAGGAGAATTTATGACAAAAAAAAGTGGTTCAGTGATGTATAAATGCTCAAATTGTGGTTATACACAGCCAAGATGGCTTGGAAGATGCCCGAATTGTGAAGAATGGAACTCTCTTGAAGAAATCATAATTGATAAATATGCAATAAGTCCTGCCGGTAAAGGAAATGAAGAAGTTATAAAACAAAAACCAATCAATCTGAATACAGTAAAAGCCCAGGGAAATACAAGAGTTTCAACAGGAATTAACGAGTTTGACCGTGTACTTGGTGGAGGAGCAACAAAATGTTCTGCAATTCTTTTAGGAGGAGATCCTGGAATTGGTAAATCAACACTACTTTTACAAACACTTTCAAACATCTCAAATGATAAAAACCAAAAAGTATTGTATATAAGCGGAGAAGAATCAGCTGCACAGATAAAAGAAAGAACTGAAAGGCTGGAACTTTCTGTAAATAACATTCAGATTTTATGTACTAGCCGACTGGAAGATTCTCTAGATGCACTGGATTCCTTATCACCATCCTTTGTGATTATTGATTCTATTCAAACCATTTATTCTGCAGAAGCAGGCCTTATTCCGGGGACTGTAAATCAATTAAAATACTGTGCAAATGAATTCATCAGCTGGGTAAAAGAAAGAGATTCTGTTCTGATTATGACTGCCCATGTTACAAAAGAAGGTTCTATTGCAGGTCCAAAATCACTTGAGCACATGGTTGATACCGTCATTTCTTTTGAAAGAAATTCAGATGATATAAGATTTTTACATGCGCAGAAAAACCGTTTTGGTTCGGTGGATGAAATTGGAATTTTCAGTATGACTGAAAAAGGCCTGATTCCCGTAAAAGATCCAGCTTCTTTATTTTTAACAAAAAGAAAAATATCTCAACCTGCAGGTGTAATCTGCACACCAGTGTTTGAAGGAACCCGTGTATTTTTAGTAGAAATTCAAGCCTTGACAGTTCCAGCTAAAGCATCTGTTTCAAGAATCTACAGTGAAAAAATTGACAATGGAAGAGTTGCAAGAATTGCTGCAGTGATAGAAAAACGCTGCGGTCTAATCTTTTCTGACCAGGACATTTACGTAAATGTAGCCGGAGGAATTAAACTTTCTGAAAGTTCCATTGATGCAGCTATAGCCGCAGCTCTTTATTCCGCCAGAACAGACCTTGCAATAAAAGGTGAAACAACAGTATTTGGTGAATTAAGTCTTGCTGGTGAAATACGTCCGGTAACAAAAACAAAACAGAGGATAAATGCATCTCTTTCTTTAGGTTTTAATAATATAATTTGTCCTGAAAAAACAAATGAATCTGAGCAAATTTTGGACATAAAACAACTGGTAAAAACAATTTTAAATAAATAAATGAGCCAAAATGATGTATGCTGTGACATTTTATCACAATATAGTGTGTCAAATTGATACAGTATACATTTTTATTACTAAATAAATCCCCCTTCTTAGACATTATTTTCAAAGAAAAAAGCCTGAAAAAATCTTTTTAATATTTTTTTATTATTACAAGAAACCTGGCACGAAACTTGCTATATATTATATGAGCTACATAGTTAGCAAAAAAAATTAATTTATAAGAAGAGGTATTAACTATGAACGAACTTACACTTTTAGACAAAATCTTAGCAGATGCAATAAACGGCAATTCTTACTGTATGACTGTAAACGGATGCTCTCCTCGTGTTGACATAAAAGAGGAAAAAGAAGCATATACCTTAGAAATGGAACTTCCAGGACGTTCGAGTGATGATGTTAATATCGAACTCAATCATAACAATCTGACAATTTCTTCTAAAAAGGAAAATGAAAAAGATAATAAGTCTGAAAAGAAAAATCAGAAATTCATTCTTAGAGAAAGAGCTTATTCAGATTTTGAAAGAAGTTTCAAACTTCCAGAAGATGTTGATAAAGAATCAATCAATGCAAACTTCAAAAACGGAGTATTGACTATCAATCTTCTGAAGAAAGAAGCAGAACTACCAAGAAAAATTGAAGTCAAAGCCTGTTAAAAAATATGAAGTGTACCTCCAATTGTGTTCACACTATCGGGGGTACACTTCATACATAGCCAGATATATTTTTACTGTTTCTTAAAAATCGAACCAAAATGAATAAGATAATCTATAAATGAAGCATAACTGCAAATCACACAGATAACAAAGAGTACTACTCCACCAATTCTCAGCGATTCAAAACAAGATGGCATACAATCAATACGAACTAAAAGTTCAAGAGTCATTGCATAAAATTCTGTAACGATGTACATAACAGTCTTGAATTTTCCACCTTTTCTGGCAGCAATTGCAGTACCACTTTTTGCAGCAACCATTCTCAAGAAGTTCTGTCCAAATTCTCTGAGCATAATCAAAAGAAATACAAAAGACGGAATATATGAAAGACCTTCTTTATAAGACTGCATCAAACACACAAATGAGGTCAAATGCAATATTACATCTGCAAATGGATCAAAAAGTTTTCCAAAATCACTTACTACATTATGTTTTCTTGCGTAATGCCCATCCAGATAATCAGTAAACTCTGCAAAAACTAACAAAGGAAGTGCTATAATCAGAGAAATAAAAGCAAACCTTCCAGTCCAGATTGGGATATAATAAAGCAGGTACAAAACTGGAGCAAAAAGTATTCGGGTAAAAGTAAATTTATTTGATAGATTCATAATTAAAGTATCCCTAATCTGAAAATAAAAGTCAAGTTTGTTCAGACTTACTGAAAAGTCTTAAAATCGTGAACAATGCTGACAGCTGATTTTGCTTCATAATCTGGCATTTCTTTTCGAATTACCTGTAAAGCCTGTTCAACCACTGCAGGAGAATCTGAAACACCATGCAACAAAACAACATTTCCATCAATTGAAACATGCATAAAATCAATATTCAAATGATATTCAAAATGAAGTTTGTTTATAACTTCCTGACCTTTAAGCAGTAAAGCAATCTTTTTGTTTCCAGCTTCTTCTTTTTCTGGAGTAACAAGAGTTTTTACCAGATTAGCAATAATCTCTGCTGTTTCACTTGTAGAAATAAGTCCAGTATTAAAAACAGCATGATACAAACTTGTATCATTTATATCGATATTGTAAAAACTGTTATGGAATCCGGAACGATTTGTATCACTCTCCTGAATTCTTTGAAGAGCCTTCTTTTCATCCCAGTTAAACTCCTGGCAGAGACGTTTAATTCTTGTAGCTTCATCAGCAATCAATCTTACAGAGACATTATTTGGAACATCCTGCAAAATTGCAAAAGCACCCCGCCCAATAATTACAACATTCTGCTGTTTTGCTGCTTCTAAAATTGCATATTGAGTATAATTTAAATATTCATCACGATCTTTTGTAAGAGAAGCAAAAAATCCAGGCTTTCTTTCATCAAATTTAGGCATTTTTGACTCTGGAAATCCCAATTCTACAATTCTCTTTTCGATTTCTTTTCTTGTGATAAATTTATAACCAAGAATTTTTGCAAGCTCTGCGGAAACTTCATCCCCTTGAGCAGCGACCTGTCTTGAAATTGAAATAATAGCCATAAAAACACCTCGCACAAAATTGATTTATCATACATAATAATAAAACCAGAAATTAAATCTGTCAAAAATTAGGATGCAATATGAAAAACTATTTTTCTGAAAATGATGAAAAACTAAAATGGAAAACAGGCGAAACTAAATCTTTATTAAAGACAGTTGTTTGCGAAGTTACTTCCAGACACAATACTTCTTCCACCGGCGTTGAGGGCGATTACATAGTTATGAAAGCACCTGACTGGGTAATTGTTGTTGCAGAACACGAAAATAATTTTCTTATGGTGAAACAATGGCGACATGGAGAAAAAGCACTGAGTGTAGAATTTCCAGGCGGAGTAATTGATAAAGGAGAAGAGCCGGAAACTGCAGCAAAACGTGAACTTGAAGAAGAAACCGGATACAAAGCCAATAAACTAACAAAATTGGGCCAAGTAAATCCTAATCCTGCATTATTCTGCAACCATGTGCATGTTTATCTTGCGGAAGACCTTACACCAACAGGAATTCAACATCTTGATAAGGATGAATTTATAAATTATCTGGAAATTCCAAAAGAAGAAGTTTTACAGGGAATGGGTACAGAACAATTCCCTCACGCAATAATGGGAACGGCTCTTTGTTTTTATCTTAAACACAAAAAAATTAAATTCTAATCATAACCACCCGTCAAACGGGTGGTTTGCTCTTAGCCTATAAGGCTAAGG
>CAMPAL010000146.1 GCA_946631855.1 uncultured Treponema sp.
TTCTGAAAAAGGGCAAGGAAAAATATGCCTTTGAAATTCTGGAACTTGCTAAAGAAATAACAGGAGAAGCCTAATACTTCTAAAGTAAATCAACCATATTAATTCCGAATTTTTTTGCTAAATCGTAAATCATCAAATATACTTAAAAAGTCTTATACTCTTATATACCACATAGTGGAAAACTTTTTAAGGAATGGAGAGATGAAAAAAACAACAATTTTTGACAGAACTCTTACACGAGAGTTGTCTTTTAGTATTGGTGCGGTACTTATAGCACTTTTGGTTGCACTTGGTCTTTTTCTTGCAGTTAGGGTCAATAAAGGTTTTAGAGCAATATCTGATGATTATCTTAATCAAGTTAGTGAATATTATTCTGCATCTACAGAAAAAATTCTTGAAGGAGAATTTAAGATTGGTACTACCTTGAAGGCTTCTTTGGAATGTTTTGAGCAAATTGAACCTGAAAATCGTCGTGAATACATTAATCAGCTTTTAAGAGAAACTCTTGTTGCAAATCCAACTCTGGTAGATACATGGTGTGTATGGGAGCCTGATGTTCTTGATGGAATGGATGCGGAATTTGCAACTCATGGTGGACAAACTGCCTTAGATACAGATCATACTGGTCGTTTTATTCCATATTGGACTCAGGTTGGTTCAACAATCGAGTGTACACCACTTACTGATTATGAAGATGGCAGCTGGTATGTAGATCCTTTTAATAATGATAAAGGAATTTTGATTGATCCAAACCTTTATGAAGTTGGTGGAAAAATGATGTGGGTTTGTGGTGCCGCATATCCAATCAAAGATAAGAATGGAAAATCTATTGGTGTTGTAGGACTTGATATGTCGCTTGATACTTTGACCAGTTTGCTTAAATCTGCTGAAGTTTATCAGAGTGGATATCTTTCTCTTATTTCAAATGTGGGACTTACTGCGGTAGATAAAGATGTGGAACTTGAAGGACAGACTTATACATATTATGAAGATAATGTGTTTGGAGAGATTTTTAAGAAAGTAAGATCTTCTCTTCAGTCACAGGGATTCTACACCACTGATGGGTTTATTCATATTGTGGATCCAATTCAGGTTGAAGGTGCTGATGAAGTCTGGTATCTTACTGTAAATGTTCCTTCTTCAGAAGTAAATCGACCTATAAAAGAAATTGTTTCTCTTGTAATTATAGGATTTACAATCACAACTATTATTCTTTTTATTCTTACTTTTATTTTTGTTTCAATCATTTCTTCTTCTCTTAAAATTGGACTTTCTGCTCTTAAGAATATTGCCCAGGGTGATGGAGATCTTACAGTTCGTGTTGAAGCTAAAAAAGATAACGAATTGGGACAGATGTACACTTATTTCAATCAGACTATGGAAAAACTTCAGAACTCTATTGGAAAAGTTAAAAACGAATCTGAATCTATGGAACAAACCAGTCTTGTTCTTACTGATAATATGAATACTACTGCAGCTGCGGCAAATCAGGTTACTGCAAATATTGAAAGTGTAAATCAGGAAGTTAAGAAACAGGCTGAAAATGTAAAGAGTGCCAATATCTCTGTTGAAGAAATTAATAATCAGGTTAAAAAACTTGTTGAAAGTATTGAATCTCAGAGTTCTTGCGTAGTTGAATCTTCTTCTGCTATTGAACAGATGGTTGCAAATATCCGCTCTGTAACAAACATCCTTAAATCTAATAGTGATACAATTGCAAATCTTGAAAAGTCTTCTGAGGAAGGTAAAGAAAATATTGCTTCAAGTGTTGATGCTACTGAAAAGATTCGTGAACAGTCTAATATTTTGCTGGAAGCTTCAACCGTTATTCAGAATATTGCAGAACAAACAAACCTTTTGGCTATGAATGCTGCAATTGAAGCGGCTCATGCTGGTGAAGCAGGAAAGGGCTTCTCTGTTGTTGCTGATGAAATTCGTAAACTTGCTGAAGATTCAAATATTCAGGGTAAGAAAATTACAGAAAATCTTAATGATGTTCTTGCAAGTATTGAAGATGTTTCAAATTCAACTATGAAGATGCAGACTCAGTTTGGTGAAATTTATGATTTGACTCAAAAAGTTTCTCAGCAGGAAGTTACAATTATGCATGCTATGCAGGAACAGTCAGAAGGTGGTGGTCAGGTTCTTCAGGCAATGAAGGAAATTAATGACATTACAATGGATGTTAGAAATGGTAGTGAATCTATGCAGGCTGCAACTGATAATGTAAACAAGGAAATGAATGTACTTACCCGCATTACAGATGAAATTACAGCCAGTATGGAAGAGATGGCCTTTGGTTTGACTGATATTAATAATAGTATTAATCAGGTTAATGATGAGACCCATAATCTAAAGGATAGTATTCAAAGTCTTACATCAGTTGTTAATACCTTTAAGGTTTAAGCAGTTTTCTTCAGGTGCTCTGGTTTTCAGGGCACCTTTTTTTTCTTAATTATCAATTGTAATATCGCCGGAAGTTGTTTTTATTGTGATTTCTGAACCTCCGCCGTAGTAACTGTTTCGGAATTCTCCGCGGATAGAAATGCTCATATCATTAATTTCATCGTGGAAGCGGCCACTGTTTGAAGAAGATATAAGATCAAATCCTTCATCTTTTGGAAGAATTAATTCGATATCACCACTTGTTGTTTTCATTGCAGATGCGGCAGAAGGAGCTTTCTTTAAGATTAAAGTAATATCACCACTGATTGCACTTGCTGTGAAATAATTACAAATTGTATTGTTGCTGTCTACATTTCCACTGTTAGTTTCGAGGCTGATATAATCTCCTTCGAACTTGTCAGATTCAATGTTTCCGCTGGTAGTTTTTAAGGTCATATCTTCAGCTTTTGATTTTTCTATATCAATATCACCACTTGTTGTTTTTAAAGTGATTGTTTTAGCATTTATTCTGTTTATATCAATATCACCACTATTTGCAAGGATTGAAAAATCTTCATCGCAGTTAATATCATCTGTATCAATATCACCGCTGGCAGATTTTATAGAAATGTTTTCTGCATTTAAGTATGAAATATCAATATCACCACTTGTTGTATTAATCAAAAGTGTAGAAAGTTTGTAATCTTCCGGGATATAAAGACAAATTTTGCATAAATCATAATTAAAAACTCGTTTTGGTGAAGTTTGTAACTTAAGAGTACTTCCGTCTAGTTCGTAAGAAGGCAGTTTCTTTTTATAGTTGCTGTAAATTTCCATTGTAATTTCATCACCATGTATTTTCTGAATGCTTACATCTTCAAAAGAAAGATTAAAATTCATCTGAGTGATGTCGCTGGATTTGTAGTTTTCTTTAACTAAAAGATTTTTTTCGAATGCAAAAGCCTGGAACATACAAAGTAAACCTGAAAATAAGAGAATTGATTTTTTCATAATTATTACCTCTGGGAATTTAGACACTTAAAAATGGCAAAGGTGTTACCAGTTTGAGTTATTTTTATATAAATATTATAATAGTGTAAAAATATGAAAAACACAAAACGAAATGAACTTGCAGTGTGCGGATTTGCAACTGTAAAAAAACTGGAAAAAAATCATCCTGAAAAAATCAGGCGACTTTATTTTACAGAAGAAGTTGCTCCAAAATTTGGAGGACTTTGTCGTAAACTTGCAAAAAATCATGGAATTTATAATCAGAAACCTGCCGGTGATTTGGAAAAATTAAGTGGAACTGTTCACCATCAGGGAGTTGTTGCAATGATTGAAGCTCCAGAAATCCAGCCTTTGGATTCTGATATTACTGATTCATGGGTAGAAAATCACGAAAATGCGGTTTTACTTGATCGTATTGGAAATGCAAATAATTTTGGTGCAATTGTACGTTCAGCTGCTTTTTTTGGTATTAAAAATATTGTAATTCCTTTGGATGAAGCTCAATCCTCTATCACTACATCATCATACAGAGTTGCTGAAGGTGGAATGGAATATGTAAATATTTATTCTGTTCGTTCAACAGGCCGTCTTTTGGAAGCACTTGATGGAAAAATGATTCGAGTGGGAACAAGTCTTGAAGCAAAAAAGAAGGTTGGTGATCTTCTGGAGATGCAGAAATCCATGGGGGACAGACCTTTCCTTGTTGTTTTGGGAAATGAAGAGCAGGGAATTAGTGATATTGTAAAGAAGAATTGTGATGAACTGGTTATTATTCCTTGGGCTGGAATGTCTGAAGGGGTGGAAGAGTCTTGTATTGATTCTTTGAATGTTGCCCAGGCTTCTTCAATTATTTTCTATGCGATGATGAAGAAATAAGTTATATTTAAAACAATAGATGTTAGAAATGCCTAACATCTATAAAAAATAAATCATTACCTTAAAAAAGGTAAACAGGAGATATATTTTATGAAAAATTATTTTGATTTAACAGGCCAGGTTGCTGTTGTAACTGGCTGTTCTACAGGTCTTGGTGTTCAGATGGCAAAAGCTCTTGCTAATCAGGGTGCAAAAATTGTTGCTATTGCCCGCCGTAAGGAATTGATTGATCAGGTTGCAAAAGAAATTGCAGATACATATAAAGTTGAAACTCTTGCAATTCAGTGTGATATTACTGATACAAATCGTGTAAATGCAGCTGTTGATGAAATTCTTGCTAAGTTTGGACGTATTGATATCCTTATCAACAATGCTGGAACTGGTGCTGTTGCTCCTGCTGAAGATATTACAGACGACCAGTTCGCTGGTGAAATGAATGTAGATCTTTTTGGAACATTCAAGTTTGCCCGTGCAGCTGCTAAAAAAGCTATGATTCCTGCAAAATATGGCCGTGTAATCAACATTGCTTCTATGTATGGTCTTGTTGGAAATAAGATTGCAGGTTCTGCTCCTTACCACGCAGCAAAAGGTGGTGTTGTAAATCTTACTCGTGCACTTGCTGCTGAATGGGGAAAATACAACATTACAGTAAACTCTATCTGCCCAGGATATTTCTACACACCACTTACAAAAGAAACTTTGGATTCAGATTTCTTCCAGCAGAATGCAAAAACTATGATTCCTTTGGAACGTTACGGAAACGAAGGTGAACTTGATTCTGCAGCAGTTTTCCTTGCAAGTCCAGCTTCTACTTATGTAACAGGTGTAAATCTGCCAGTTGATGGTGGATATACTTGTATGTAATAGTCAATTTAGACTGATGTTTAAAGGCAGCTTCTTAGTGGGAGTTGCCTTTTTTTGTGTTGAGTGATGGAAAGTTAAATGCTTTACAAACATAATAAATTGCTTTACATTGTATATAGGAAGTAATTTTATGGCACAGTCAATGATTAATATCAGAATGGATACAGATGAAAAGAACTCTTTTGAAGATGTATGCGATCAGCTTGGTTTAACAATTACAGCAGCATTTAAGATGTTTGCTAAAAAGGTTATTCGTGAGCGTAGAATTCCTTTCGATCTTACTCTTGATCCATTTTACAACGATACAAATCTTCATTATCTAGAAAAAATTACTGGCGAAATTGACAACGGAAAAGCACAGCTTTCAGAACATAAACTTACAGAGGAGTAGTCTGTGAAGATTTTGTGGCATGAAAACGCTTGGGAAACCAGAACCATTAAAAGAAAATCTTACAGGTTGGTGGAGTCGCCGGCTTGATGATAATAATCGTATTGTTTATAAGCAAGATGGAGATAATATAATTATAGCTGCTTGTAAAGGAAATTATAACTAAAGAAAGATGCATTACAATCGAACTTACCAAAGTTTGAAATCATCAGCTTTGTTTATCATAACTGTCTTTTCAACAGGTAAGGCCTTTAAATTGTGGCAAAACCTATCTAATTGACTTATAATACATTTAATGAATACAGCGATTTTAAGTAGTTTTGATAAATACACAACTTTCTCATTTGTCGGAAAAACGCTGACTTTTCGAACTTGTAATGGTTTGGAAAGATATACAAAAGTTTTACAGTGGGATGATGGTT
>CAMPAL010000147.1 GCA_946631855.1 uncultured Treponema sp.
TCTTCTGACATTCTACGGTTGGGTCAGCAGCTGTATGCATGAACATTACTGTCTTTGAGAGAGCTCCACCATCTTCAAGTGTTTTCTTGAAATAGAGGTAGTCATCATACTTAAGACCCATACCACCAAGAACAATTACATCAACTTCAGCCTGCATAGCAATACGTGCCAAAAGCTGGTTGTAAGGTTCTCCTGAAATAGAGAAAATTGGAAGCTTCTGTGATACAACCAAAGTATTGAACATATCAATCATTGGAATACCAGTACGAATCATACGTTTTGCCAAAATACGTTTTGTTGGATTTACAGAAGGTCCACCAATTGTTACAAGTGAATCTGCAAGAGCAGGTCCATTATCACGAGGTTCTGCAGATCCATTAAAAATTCGACCAAGTAAGTCATCTGAGAATGAAACTTCCATCTGATGACCAAGGAATTTAATATGATCGCCGGTAGAAATACCACGACCACCAGCAAATACCTGTAATGAAACTACATCACCATCAATTTTATTTACTTCAGCAAGAGATTTACCAAAACGAGTTTCAATTTCAGCAAGTTCTCCGTAAGCAACATTGTCAGCTTTTACTGTAATTACACTACCTACGATGGATTCAATTTTACTATAAACTTTGTTCATAATTATTCACCATCCTTAATTATTGCTGCAACTTCACTACGAATCTTTCCTTTAGCTGATTCATAATGAGCGTCAACAGATTTTTCGTTTTCTGCAAATTTATCAGACTTCCATTCAGAATAGTTCCAGTCGATAAATTTCTGTCTAAGCTGATTGAAGAAGTTACGTGCTGTATCCTTATCATTTAATTCAAAGTCTGAACCAAGAATTGTCAAAACTTTTTCGAATACATATTTCTGACGTTCAACACTAACTGCACCATCAACTTCATCAAAAGAGTTCTGCTGCATATAAACTGCATCAAGGAAATCACTCTTAAGATATTCGATATAATCTTCAGTTGTAGTACCTTCTTCACCTACTACCTTCATCATCTGATTTACTTCAACACCAGCAAGGAAGATTTTGCGGGCATAAGCAACCCAGCTTTCTGGAAGTACAGATTTATATTTTGACCATGAAATGATTGGGTCAATAGCAGGATATTTACGGGCATCAGAACGTTCACGAGAAAGTCCATGGAATGCACCAACAACCTTCAAAGTTGCCTGAGTTACAGGTTCTTCAAAGTTACCACCGGCAGGAGATACTGTACCACCAATTGTTACAGATCCAACTCCGCCATCACGCATACGAACATAACCTGCTCTTTCATAGAAAGCAGAAATGTATGATTCAAGGTATGCAGGGAATGCTTCTTCTCCAGGAATCTCTTCAAGACGACCTGACATTTCACGTAAAGCCTGAGCCCAGCGTGATGTAGAATCAGCAAGCAGCAATACGTGCAAGCCCATCTGACGATAATATTCAGCCAGAGTAACTGATGTATAAACTGAAGCTTCACGAGAAGCAACTGGCATTGATGAAGTATTACAAATAATGATTGTTCTTTCCATCAATGAACGACCAGTTCTAGGGTCTTTAAGTTCTGGGAATTCCTTGATTGTTTCTACAACTTCACCGGCACGTTCACCACAAGCTGCGATGATTACGATATCTACGTCGGCATTTCTTGAAGTTGTATGCTGAAGTACAGTCTTACCAGCACCGAAAGGACCAGGAATACAATAAGTACCACCTTTTGAAACTGGATAGAATGTATCAATCAAACGAACCTGAGTAACCATTGGTTCTGTTGGTGCAAGACGTTCTGCATAACAGTCAACCGCACGTTTTACAGGCCACTTAAATGACATTGTAAGTTTATGTTCGTTTCCTTTTTCATCAACTACAACTGCCATTTCATCTTTAATTGTATATTCGCCTGCTGGAGTTACAGATTTAACTGTATAAATTCCGAGCAAGTCAAATGGAACTAAAATCTTGTGAGTAAAAGGTCCTTCTGGAACTGTACCAATTGGATCACCACGAAGAACTTTATCTCCAGCTTTTACAGTAGGAGTCCATTCCCATTTTTTATCAGTTGGAAGAGGATCTACATAAACACCTCTTTCAAGGAAGAATCCTGCCTTTTCAGCAACTAAAGGAAGAGGGTTCTGCAAACCATCGAATGTCTGTCCAAGAAGACCAGGTCCTAATTCTGCACAAAGAAGTTCTCCCATCAATTCAACTGTATCACCAGCTTTAATTCCCTGGGTCATTTCGAAAATCTGCATTTGGGCTTTATTACCGCGAATACGGATAACTTCGCCTCTTAATTTCTTTCCGTCAACGTTTACGTAGCCAACTTCATTCATAGAAACGGTACCATCAAACTCGATAGTAACCATGTTTCCGTTAATGCCGACTACTTTTGCTTTTGTATCAGTCATTATTTACTCCGTTATCTGAATCTAGAATCGTATCGTAAATCTTATGATAAGATGTCTTTCCGTTTTCAACTTCAAACTTACGCATGCGTTCAACAAGCAAAAGTTTTAAGCCATAGGCATACACTGAATCGATAGAAAATGCATCCAAAGGACGAATTTCATCTAACAAGCGTAACCTGTAATCATAAAGGTATTGTTCAGCGCTTAAAGGACTGTCCATTCCAACTGCTGTACGAGCAACACTTATAATATCTGCTGTACATCCTGGAGGAAGTGGAATACTGTCTTTTTTCATTTTTTGAGCTCTAATTTGAGCTAATGCAAAACGCAGATACCTTTCTTTCTCATACCAAGTATCCAAAAAGGCAGAACCTGTTGAAGCAAGTTCTTTTGGAGGAACTAGTGAAAGTCCGTTTAAAACGACTTTTTCAGCTTCAGAAATATAACGACTTGCCAGTTCCTTAAATGAATTTTCATTCAAAGGTAAGGCAGTTTTTCCTTCTGCAGATGAGATATTTGGTAATTGTGAAACCAAATAATAATAAGCCACTAGTTTGCGTCCTTTGCAGCTGTCTTAAGAAGTGCTGCTACTTTTGGATTAAGATAAGCTGCAAACATTTCTGCAAGACTTTCTGCAGAATAGTCATAGTAGGCAGCACCATTTTTTACACCAATTCTAAATCCAGCTGACATTGTTTTATCAGGTCTTATTTCAAGTCCCTTAGAAATTTCAGCTTTGAGTTCTGATGTAAGTGATGATTCAAGAGTCTTTAAATCTTTTTCGCTTAATAAAACAGATAATTCTGAGGCATCAGTATTCTTTGCCCAGGCTTTTACTGTTTCTGGAATAAGTTTTACAAGCACATCTTTTGATTCAGCCTTTTCAGTTTCAGCTTTAATCAATCCATCCAATTCTCCGATAAGAGAATCCTTAAATGAAAGAAGCATATTTCTTCCGGCCTGTACAATGGCCTCTTCGCTAGCTTTTTCCATTCTCTCCGTTTCAGCTTTTGCCTTTTTAATAATTTCGGCAGCCTTTTCCTGGGCGTCTGCAATAATGCCTTCAGCTTTTTTTTCTGAAGCTTCAATAATTTTTGCAGCTTCAGCTTCTGCTGTAACAACGCCGTCTTTCTTGATTTTATCAATCAGTTCCTGTAATTGTACGTCCATGACAATACCTCACTTAATAGTAACCAATATTATTTCAACTATTCTACCATGATTAATTTGAATTTCACAAACAAATTAAAATAAAGAATAGAAAAAAACAGAGTTAATTTTAAATACTTTTTTGAATTAAATAATTAAGAAACTTTAGAGTAAGAATTATCTAAATGAATAGATAGTTTTTGCTTTCATTTTCTGGCCTGGTTCAAGCACACAGGTTGGAAATTCTTTCTTATTTGGTGTATCAGGGAAACACTGAGTTTCTAAACAGAAAGCCTCATGATTATTGTAGACTCTTCCGTTTTTACCAACGATTCCCTTTATAAAATTTGCAGAATAGAACTGGCAGCCTTCCATATTTGTAAATACTTCCATTTCATGTCCATTAGTAAGTTCTTTAACAATACAGAATTCCACAAGATCTTTATCATCCAAAGGAAGTCCACACTGTGGATTTTCTGGAGAATACATTTCGGTTACATAACAATGATCATAACCTACTCCAGTTTCTGCTATATCTGCAGTCATCTTCTTTTCTTTTGTAAAATCAAAAGCAGTTCCTGCAACATCCAGCAGTTTTCCTGTTGGAATTAATTTAGGATTTATATCAAGCCGCTGGCTAGAATTCATCTGAAGTGTATGATTTTCTATACTTCCATTTCCAGCCAAATTAAAATAAGCATGATTTGTAAGATTAATTGGTGTTGCTTTATCAGTTTCTGCTGTATACAAACATGTAAGATTATTATGCTTATCTAAAAGATATGATACAGTAATTTTTACGTTTCCAGGAAAGCCCTGTTCTCCATCTGGAGAAATTCTTGAAAACTTAACTCCACAGAAATCTTCTTCTTCAATAAGTTTTCCTTTCCACATTAATTTTTCATAACGGGTGAATCCACTGTGCAGGCAGTTTGGACCATCATTTTTATCAAGATCATATTTTTTCCCATTCAGATTAAAAGATGCCTTTCCGATTCTGTTTGCAAAACGTCCAACTAATCCACCAAAAGAATAATTAGAATTAAGATAACCTTCAAAAGTTGAATACCCTAAAAGAACATCTGTTTTAGAACCATCTTTATTATTTAAAACTATACTTGTTAAAGTACATCCATAATCTGTACAGGAAAAAGACATATTATCGTTTTTTACTGTATAAAGATTTACTTTTGTTCCGTCTGAGAGAACTCCAAATTTCTGCTTTGTTACCTTCATATTAATTACCTCACATTAAAGCATATCTATTATAAACTGAACTTCCGCGATTGAACAAGATAATTCTGCTGCAATATCTTCAACATTCATTCCCTGTCTAAAAAGAGTTTCAACTTTATTGTTTATATTCTTATTATTTTTTTGTTTTGAAGTTTCTTCATCATCATATATCTTTGTGATGATTAAAGGAATTTCTTTATAAGCTGCACCATCACTATTAATCTTAGTTTCGTCTGTTAAAACAGATTTTGATGCCTCATCTTCAAAAAGTAACTGCTGCCCTTCTTCATCCTTCTTTTTGATTTCATAAGCATCATTAGGATTGATATAAGGATTTTTATTTCCTAAGTAAGCCTGATTAAAAGTTTGTTTAGGTTTACTATAATCAGAATTTTTACTTTTAAATGGCAGATTTTTATTCTGATTTTTAGGTTCTATTTGTTCAACCTGAGCAATTAATTCCCTTAAAAGCTGGGTTGCCTGTCTGAACTGATCCATTTTTCTATCAGCATCATTCATTAAAGCTTTTGTTCTTTTTGAGGATTCATTAATTAAGTCAATTGAACGGCTGGTTGTATTATTTACATCATTTATAACCATGTTTAACTTTTTTTTTGTTTTTTCGATAATGTGTTCGGTTGAAAATAATTTTTTAAATTTTATCAGAATTATAATCATTAAGATTATACTTATCGAAGAAAGAAAAATTGCAATATAAGCTGCCATTAATTACCTCGTAATATCAATAATAGTTCCAAAATAAGGTGACTTATACCCTGTTCCCGAGTCCTGGTAAGGTGATTTTTCATCCTCATCATTTTTTTTCTTCTTTTGTTCCTGTTTGCCCTCGTAAGAAGAATTAGAACCATTTTGATTTACGCTGCTTGCATTTGTTTTTTCGTTTGAAGTTTGCTGAACTTTTTTTACATTTTCCAAGTTTTTTTGAATATTATTCTGCTGTTGCATGGATTCTGCCAGCTGAGCCTGCTGGGCTCCTTGCATTGTTTTAGAAACGTTAGATAACTGAGAATACATTGTATGAAGATCAATCGGATGAATAACAATCAGGATCCTCGTCTGGTCAAGCTCGATGTCGGTTATCTCGAAGCTTGGTCAAT
>CAMPAL010000148.1 GCA_946631855.1 uncultured Treponema sp.
ATTCTTGAAAATGATGTAATAAAATCATATTTATTTTCTATTTTCTTATTACTTCCACCTTCAAGATGTTTAATCTCAGGGCCATCAATAATCAGTCGTTTCAGATTTTTTTTCTGAAGATTATTATACTGCAAATCGGTTTCCTCATGATAGAGGAAAAAATATTCATCAAATCTGGCATTTTCATTATTGAGCATAAAAAGATCTGCTCCAATTATTACATCAACAGGCCCCACATATTTTGTGAATGTTTTTTTTCCAGCATTTTTTAAGCGGGGATTCCAAAGATATAAATAATCTCTTACAAAACGAAGAAAATCCTTTTTAAATACAAAATTACTGTCATAAGAAGCTGTAATATTTCCATATCTATCAAGTAAATTACAGCCTAATGCTCCAATTGAATTATCTTTATTATTCTCTTCAAAATAATCAAAAAAGATTTTTACAGCATTGTTTAATAATAGAGTATCACTATTCAGATAAAAAACATATTTTCCCTGAGCTTTATTAAGACCAGCATTATTTGCAGCTCCAAACCCAAGATTTTTATTATTTTCTATATAAACAACATCCGGATATTGAGTGCAAATTAATTCTTTAGAACCGTCTGTAGAACCATTATCACTTACAATAATTTCATACTCTATATTTTTTGTCTGTTCTTTTATACTTTTAATACAGTCTGCAAGAAGAATTTTTGTATTATAATTTACGATGATTATAGAAACGTCCATTTTTATCCTGCCTCTACAGATTGCATAAATATTTTACAATTCTCACAATTTTTAATTTTTGATTATTTGAACCTTTTACAGATTCATAATTTTTTGAATACCATTCAGCAATTTTGATTCGTTTAAAAAACGATGATTTTCCCCAGAATTTTTCTGCAACTTTCAAAAAATCAGTCTGCTCATTATTTAAATCTGAAATACTAATTTCTTTCAAAAAATTATATATTATTTTTTTTGCATTATTTTTACTTACAAAATGTAATTTTACTCTGTTTAAAACATTAAATTTATTATTATAAGTAACATTATTTCCATGCTGACGGTATTTTAAAATAGGATGATTGATATAAACAGCTTTATTTTTAACAGCAGCATTTATTGCAAGCCAATGATCATGAAATTTAATATTTTCAGAAAATGGCAAAAGGCCTTTTACAAAATCACTCTGGACTAAACTTGCAGTTCCTTGAAAAACATTCGTAAAAAGTAAAAATTTAAACCAATCCTCCTGTTTTTCTGGCACAAAGTCTACCCCCAGAGACTGAAGCATTGTAACATTCATATCTTCAAGATTTTCATTTACAAGCAGAGCATTTCCACCAATATAAAAATTATCTTTAATGTTATCCAATAAAATCTGCAAATGGTCAGAAAACCAGACATCATCCTGATCACAAAAAGAAATATATTCGCCACTGCAATTTTGAATTATTTTCTCAAAATTTTTCCTGAAGCCCAGGTTTTTATCATTCTGAAATAATTTAATTCTAGAATCTTTATAATTTTTTAGAAGTTCAAAAGTGTTATCTGTAGAACAATCATCTATAATTACAAGTTCAAAATCTGTATATGTCTGATTTAGGATTGACTGTATTTGAGCATCTAAATATTTAGAACCATTATAAGTTGCCAAAGCTACGGAAATCATAATATAAACTCTAATTTGTCTTAAAATAAAAGTCAACAAAATCAAACACTACCCTACAATTGCAAGAAAGGCAGAAAAGTTTATAATGTTTTATATGAACGACTTAATTTCTATCATCATGGCTACTTACAATGGTGAAAAATATATTTGCCAGCAGATTGATTCTATTTTAAATCAGACTTATCAGAATTTTGAATTAATTATTGGGGATGACTGTTCAAAAGATTCTACCGTGCAGATAGCAGAAAAATACGCCGCTGAAGATAAAAGAATTTCTATCATTAAAAACGAAAAGAATCTTGGGTTTAAAAAGAATTTTGAAAATTTATTAAATCATACAAAAGGAAAATTTATTGCCCTTTCAGACCAGGATGATATATGGACTCCAGACCATCTTGAAACTTTAATTAACAACATTGGCGAACATGATTTAGCCTGTTCAAATGCAGCTCTTGTTGATGCAGACGGCAATTCCATGAATTCTACGATGAAAGATATTATGCGTAATAATGATTTTCAGCACGATCAGAATTCTATAAGGATTCACCTTATGCATTATAATTTCGTACAAGGATCTACCTGTTTAATAACTTCTGAGCTTGTAAAAAAATCTCTACCAATTCCTGAAAATGTACAATTCCACGACTGGTGGATTGGATTATGTGCAGCTTTTTCAAAAGGAATTATTTATATAGATAAACCTTTATTATTTTACCGCCAGCACGGTTCAAACGTAACAGAAAACAAGCGATGGACTATTTTTGATAAAATCTTCAGTGAACCATTTAAAAATAGAAAATACTGGACAGAACAGATTGAACTTATTGAAACTTTCTGTAAAAACTTCACTTTTAATTCTCAGGAAGATTTAGACGATGCAAAAAAAGACCTTGAATACTTTAAGAATCTTCTTAATAAAAAACCTCTAAAAAGTCTTCCATATTTCAAGAAACACTACAAAGCAATATATTTTGCCTCAGGAACACCATTAAAAATTCTTCGCATAATAAAGCTTTTTATTTTAAGAATATAATTACCGGTTAGCCTTAAGTTTCTTCACCGCAAACTGCCCCATCTCCAGCACAAAAGAATTTCTCATCAGCAAAAGCAGTCCACCATAAGTTACTACTCCACTTACAAAACAAATCAGAAGTGTAAAAATATATTCTGTCTTTAAAAAGTGCAGTTCTACCAAAATGACAAAACTCATGACAATTGCAGAAAAAATATACTCCAGTAAATTTTTTATAATTTTTACACCAATAAGCACATCTCTTGTGAAATAATGAAAAATTATGAACATGGCAGCTTCTGTAATCATGGTTGCAATTGCAGCACCTAAGGCTCCATATTTTGGAATAAATACAAAATTCAATACAACATCAAGAAGGGCTGCTCCCATTTCTACAAACATGTAGATTTTTTCACGTCCAAAAGAAATTAAAATACAGCCGCTTAAATATCCCGAAACAGAACTTAAAATAACCAGAGGAGCCATAACCTGACCTACAGGGACGGCCTGCAAAAAGTCTTTTCCACACATTAAAAGAACAACCGGTTCCATCAACAAAATAAGGCCCATACAAATTGGAATTGAAAAGGCGTAAAATAAATCTAAAATCTTTTTGCTTACATCTTTTATTTTTTCAAAATTATTCTGCGCATAATAAATAGAAACCCGGGAACACAAAACTACAGAAATTGCAGGAAATAAATCTCTTATCATTCTTACAATCTTTGTGGCAGCAGAATAATATCCAACTTCTATATCATCCTTTAAAAAACCAACCATTGATGTATCGAGCATAGAAAAAATGATGATTGCAATACTTGAAAAAAAGAGCACAAAAACCGGCTGCAAATGTTTTCGGAACTCAAGTTTTTCTCTAACCTTAAAGTTCAAAAATCTTCTTACAGAAAAAATATTACATATATTTGCCCCGGCATTCGAAATGACTGATACAAGAGCATAATTCAAAACATCTTCAGGTTTACGAACCATAAAAAACACAAGAATTAAACTTACCACCTGAAAGACAATTGTTCGTACTGTAACATAAAAATAATCTTCCAGTGCCAGAAAAAGCCATTCAAATCCAAGTGTATTTAATAAAAGAGTTGATGAAGTCACTATCATAAGAATTCTATAATTTTCGAACTTTTTTACAAAAACCAGAGAAAGAAAAAGTAGAATATAAGCAACGATTGTCGAAATGATATTTATAATAAACATTTCTTTTGTAAATTTTGACAGAGCTTCTTTATCATCCCGAATTTTAGCAGCTTCTCTTACACCATACGAGTTTATTCCAAGCATGGCAATAATAGAAAAATACGAAATGATTGAATTGGCAAAATTCACCTTTCCAATTCCCTCTGGCATCAAAATTCTTGAAACATAAGGGAAAATTATCAATGGAAAAAGTAATCGTGTTATATTTCTAAATACATTTAATAATGCATTTTTCTTGAGAGATTTAGACACAACTCTTACCTCAAATCAAAATTCAAATATTCATAAAACCGCAAAAAAGGATCTTCCATCATGCCAACATTTTCACCCAGTTCAAGCAGTTTTCCTGTTTTTCCGTCTTCCCAGACCGGCAGCCCCTCTCCATTAGGATTTCCAGTCTTCACAAAATTTACCCAGTAATTCTGCATAAGTTCTGAAAGTTCATAATCTTTTGCGGTATAAATCTTCTTTTTATTATAATCAAGATTTCCGTATGCATATACCATTTCACCAGAATGCATTGTACTAACACCAGGATTTTCCTTTGTAAAACAGTATTCATAAACAGGCCTTCCCTGACCTGCCAGAACTTTTGTCCAGCTGTAATGAGGATAATTAAAACAAACGGCAGAAAATAAATCTGTATACAATTTGTGGGCATCCTTATTTGTGCGGACTTCCTGCAGGCTCAAAATTCCTTCTACACTGGTAACATATGGCGAAACTTTGATTAAATCTACCAGATTTTTCTTATTTATATTTGTAAGGATTGTAAAAGCAAGGCCTTCATTCATGTTAAATCCATTCAAAAGAGCCTCTTCATGATTTAATCCTTTCTGATAAATTTCCCAGGGACTTTCCGGCAGGGCATATCCATCCACCGTCATTGCATTATTGATATTTTTAGTTTTAAGCAGTTTTTTTGCAGGGATTTTTCTGAGCTCTTCCACCGAAGAAACTTTAAACTCCTTTAAAATATCATTTCCCATCTTCAAGGCTGCTTCTTTTGTCCTGAATGTGTGAGGAGGAACCGGAACAACAAGCGACGAACTTTCTGCAATTGCCCTTCTGAACAGTCCTTTTGTTAATGGAGACGCACACAAGGCATTTACAGATGAAGATCCCGCTGATTCTCCTGCAATGGTGATATTTTCAGCATCCCCACCAAAAGCTCCAATATTTTTCTTTATCCACTTTAGTGCTTCTATCTGGTCTAAAAGTCCATAATTTCCAGTAGAGCCGACAGGACTTTCTTTTTCAAGTTCTTCCAGAGCAAGGTAACCAAACACCCCAAGACGATATGTAATGGTGACTACAATAATATCTTTTTTTGCAAGACTTGCTCCATCATAATTTTCAAACCAGCTTGAACCGCTTGTAAGGCTTCCTCCGTGAATATATACGAGAACAGGAAGTTTTTCTTTTATTTGTGAGGGACGCCAGATATTCAGATAAAGACAATCTTCTGACATTGGAGCAAAATCGGTTCTATCCCCGTCAGTTTTTATGACTGCATTATATAGCTTCTGAATTATCCAGCTATTCTGTTTCTGCATGGCAATATCTGCAAAATGCTCTGCTTCATACACTCCATCCCAGTTTTCCACCGGCAGTGGTTCCCTCCACCTTAAATTTCCAACAGGGGCCTGGGCAAAAGGAATTCCTGCAAAAAGTTCCAGACTTTTATCATCATTATAAACACCTCTTACAAGTCCGTTTGCAGTTTCTACAACTTCTGTTTTATCCATCTGTTTTCCGTAAGGTACTTTTACAGAATTAGATGCACAGGCTGATAAAAGACTGATGATTACCAGCAGATATAATATTCTTTTCATATTGTCTCCAATTTAATTGCGTATCAAAACTTAGTTTTTTCTAATATATCCTATTTTTTCTATTGACACAAATGCCGGAATTTTATAAATTATTCAAACGTAGCAGACAAAAAGCTAAGTCTTGCGAGAGTGGTGGAATTGGCAGACACGCTAGACTTAGGATCTAGTGCTTCGGCGT